>JANOKO010000347.1:0-5317 GCA_031419335.1 Planctomycetota bacterium | reverse complement strand
AGCCACGCCCGCCAGCAGCCGCACCGATATCCACCTGTGCCTGACTCACATCATGGTCCGCCGCCTAACAAAATCTCCCAAGTCCACACACTTCAATGAGCATCTGCTCGCCCACATCGCCTGACTTACCGGATGGCCTCTCAGGCGATACGCCGACACACAAAAGCTGACATGCACCCGCAGAGCACATGCCAATGCACCCTGTATTGCCTCAATGGGGAACATACACAATACTTCCGGCAGGAATTGCCGGATGGCACAACTCCGTAACCTCAGGGGACATCCTCCGCATGCCAGGGAATGGCAGGCGGAGGGCCTGATGAATGAGGGGTAGAGGCAGTTCCGGTGTACCGCGAGGAAGGGACTCCCGCATGACCGATTCGTTGAAACTCATTCATGCCACCCGGCTCATGCTCGACGAGCCGGTGCTGGGCGCTGGACCGTTGTCTGGCGAGGAGCGGCGTCTCGTCGAGGACGCCACGATCACAGCGTTCCACCGGATCGTGGAAGCGTGCGTCGACCGCCGGGCGGACGTGTTGATCCTCAGTGGCGACACGTTCGACGAGACCTCGTTCACGCTGCGAGCGCGGGCCACGTTGACCGATGGACTCGACACACTCGATGAGCAAGGCGTGTCGGTGTTCATCACGCCCGGCACGATGGACTCGGCGACCTCGTGGCGGCGGCTGGGGAACTTGCCCGACTCGGTGACGCTGTTCACCGGGGAGAAAGACGCCCCGGTCGAGATCACCGAACGCGGCAAGGTTCTCGGCGTGGTGAGTTGCCTCTCCCCGTCTTCGCGAGCGATCACCGCCCCCCGCACTAGCAAGCCGGGCATCATTCAAATCGGTGTTGTGCCCGAAGGCGACATCCCAGCCGGTCGCCTCGAAGATTGGCTCGATGCCAAGATCACCGGCTGGAACTATCTGGCGCTCGGCGGCGGGGATGTGAGTCGCTCACTCCGGCTCAGCGGGGGACTCGCTCATGCCCCCGGCGCGCCTCAGCCACTACGTTCGTACTGCCTTGGGGCACACGGTTGCTCACTGATCGAACTCGACTCCAGCGGAGCCGTTCATCAAGAGCAGCTGCGCACTGCGACGGTGCGCTGGGAACGCGTGGTGGTCGAGTGTTCGACCTCGACCAGTTGGGAAGAACTGACCGAGAAAATGGCCCTGCAACTGCTGGAGTACGAGAGTCATCCGGTGGAGAGTCTGTGGAACTTCGAGTGGGTGCTCAAGGGGCGGGGCGATCTGTTTGATGGCCTGGCGGAACCGCGTCGGCAGAAGGACTTGTGGGACGCGATCGATCGCGAGGCCCACTCCGCCGATGTGCGTCGCCGCCATCAGTTGACGCGCCAGGTGATCGAGACCGGCAAGGACCACGAGGCGGCCAAGCTGCTCAAGGAGTTCTCCGAGACCGTGACTGGCGTCCTCAATCCGCAGGATGCCTTCTGGAAGCAGCGCGGCCAGCTGTTCACGAGTATGGCCACGCCGTGGGGCCGCAAACTGGCGGGGCTGGTCGAGAATGCGGATGCGAAGCGGGTGGCGGAAGAGGCCCAGCAGTTGGCCCGCGGGTGGTGGACCTGATCCAGCTCAGGGGGAGCGGGTTGGACAATCAGCAGCGGGGTGACGATCCCGTCGCAGTCAAGGAGGACCAAGAGCCATGAAAATCACCGAACTCCAAGTCGAACGATTCGGCGTCTGGAGCGATCTAACGTTGCCCCTGAGCGCGGGCGGCACGAACGTCTTCTACGGCCCCAACGAGGCGGGCAAGTCGACGCTGATGCGGTTCATCCGCGCCATGCTGTTCGGGTTCCGACCTCAAGATGAGCGGACCGCCGGACCGCATCCGACACCGATCCGCTGCGACGGAGCCTTGCGGATCGAAAAGGCCGGACGCGAGCATCTCGTGCGCCGCATCAGCGCGACGGGCACGCGCGGGCGGCTGCTGATCGATGGCGTGGAAGACCCGATCAAGACGGAAGCGACGCTCAAGAATCTGCTCGGCGGGATCACCGAACCGATTTACGAAAACATCTTCGCTATCGGACTCAACGAGTTGCAGGAGTTGGCCACTCTCGACGGCGAGGAAGTCGCCCGGCACATCTACGGCATCTCGCTCGGCATGGATGGGGAACGCATCCTCAAAGCCCACTTCGGCTCCGAGAACGACAGCAAGCTCCTGCTCGACGACACCGGTCGCGAGGGGGAGTTGCTGAACCTCGTGCGCGATCTCGATGCGGTCGATCGCGAACTGCTGAACCTCGGCGATCCCTCGCGCAAGTACGATGAACTGGTCGCCAAACGCGATCAACTCGACAACGACATTAGCGGTCGCAAGCAGCGCCAGATCCAACTCCAGCGCGAGATTCGCGGCCGCGCGTTCATGGACCGCGTGCATGCTCCGTGGACCAAGGAGCGGCAACTGCGGCGCGAGATGGACGGCCTGCCACGGTTGGTCGACTTCCCCAGCGATGGGTTGCAGAAGATCGATGGCTGGGATGCCGAGATCGAGGCCATCGATGGGCGGCGGCGGCAGGCTCAAGCCGATGTCGACCGCGTCGAAGCGGAGGTGGCCCGCAACACGCTCGACCCGCACCTCGAAGAACAGGCGACCGCCATCCGGCAGATGCTCGGCGAACAGGAGTCGGTGCGGTTCATCGAACGCCGCCTGACCGATCGCCGCGCCCGGCAAGAGATCACCAAGCGACAACTCGATCAAGCCCTCGTCGGGTTGCAGGGCCGCTGGGCCACCGACCGCCTCGAAGAGACCGAGTTCTCCCCCGCAGCCCTGTATCAACTCTCACAAGCCGCGCGGCAGTTCCAGAGTGCTGGAGCCAGTCGCGGGCGAATCATCCGGCGGTACAAGCAGTACGCCGCGATCGCCAACCGCAAGCTGGCCTCGACCGAGGAGCAAGTGCGGCACCTTGGCGGGCTGACGTTCCCGCAGGCTCGCGAACATGCCCAGCGCCGCCTGGAGGAACTCGAACTGTTGATGGCGCTGCGGTCGCGCGAGACCAGCCTGACTGAGTTGATGTCGGGGCTGGACCTGCAAATCAACCTCATCAACCGGCCCAAGGATCTGCCGGACTACTTCTATGCCACGCTGTGGTTCTTCGGCATTGCAGGGATTCTGCTACTGGCGGCCGGGGTACTGTCGCTGCTGGAATTGGGGCCAATCGCTGCGACCTCCTCATGGTACTTCAGCAGTGCGCCGTGGATCGTCGGTGGCACCTACCTCAGTGTGGCCGCTCTGTGCGGCGGCGTGGTGTGGGTCATGAAGGAACACTTCGAACCCTCGCGCTACGGACTCGATTCCCTGCAGCGCAGACGCCGCGACATCGAACACGAACTCGCCGAGGTCCGCCACGAGATCGTTCGCATCACCCAACTCGATGTCGCTCGTGGTCCGATGCCGACCCTGGCTGACACGATGGGTGAGGAGCCGGAGAACCTCACCGAGGACTCGGTCGCGCGGGCCATTCGCCGACGCATCGCCGAGTTCGACGCCCTCGAACGCCAGTCGCAACGCATCGAGTCGATCCGCAACCGCATGGCCGGTTTGCGGCAGTCCCTCAAGGCCCGGCAGCGCGACATCGTGAGCGCCCGCAGGTCGTGGTGCGAGCAGTTGCGTCGGTTGGGGCTGCCCGAGACGCTGAAGGTCAAGGAAGCGTTCGACCTCCTGCAACTCGTCGCCGATGCGCGTCGCCTGTATCTCGAGTGGCGCGATGACAACCGCGAACTCGAAATCGACGACCGCCGCGTCCAGGACTTCCGCAGCCGCGTCGAAGGCATGGCCCGCCGCAACGGCTCGCGTGATGCCAAGTTCGACTGGTATCAATTGCTCTCGCAGTGGGAAATCCAACTGCGACAGATCGAGGACTCGCGGCAGTTGCTCACGCGTGTGACCCAGGAACTGGACGAGAAGCGGAAGCGGCTGACTCAGATCAGCGAGTCGGTCAATGCGGTGCGGGCGTCACGGTCCGCTTTGCTCGCGAAGGCCGGGGCCACCGATCGATCGGACCTCGTGGCCAAGCTCAAGGCGTTTCAGCGGTACAACGAACTGGTCCGGCTGCACTCCGCCGCGCAGGAAGAGGTTGCCGCTGCGGCTCGTCTCGAACCCGATCTGGCGGTCGTCGAAGAGGATCTCCTGCGCTTCGTGCCTTCGAAGAACGAAGAGCAGACGATCACACTGCGAGTCGAACTGGTCGGCATCGACGAGCAGTTGCAACAGTTATTCGAGAAGCTGGGCCGCATCAAGCAGGAGATCCTGGACCTTGAGAACGATCGCCGGGCCTCATCGCTCAAGTTCGAACGGGCTCAGCTGGCCGACCAGTTGAACCAGTCCGTCGACCGCTGGCTGGCCCTCAAAGCCTGCGGCCAGACAGTGGAGAAGATGCGGTCCCGCGTGGAGCGCACGTGTCAGCCGGAGATCCTCAAGCACGCGTCCGAGTACCTCGAACGGTTGACCTGCGGCAAGTACCACAACATCTGGACGCCGCTCGGCCAGCGACATCTGGTCGTCGACGACGAGCAGGCCGAATCGCTGAAGGTCGAACACCTGAGCAAGGGGACCCGCGAGCAGGTGTTCCTGGCGATCCGGCTGGCCGTGATGAAGGACTTCGCCGATCGCGGCGTCGAACTCCCGATGGTCCTCGACGACGTGGTGGTCAACTTCGACCAACTGCGAACCGAGGCTGCCGTGCGTGCGCTGTTGGAGTTCGCGGAGCAGGGCCAGCAGATCATGATGTTCACCTGCCACCTGCACCTGGCGCATCTGTTCGAGAACCAAGGGATCGAACCGATCTGGCTACCCGCGCGGGCCGCTGCGGCGCGAGAAGGGCAACGAGCGTGAGGCCACCCCGAGTGTCGTCTTTCGCTCCGCGAAAGAACGCTCACTCGCAAGATCGAACCGCTGAGGTCACCATGAATCCCTATAGTGGGTCAGTTTGAAACCGGCGAACCGGCGCTAGCGATGGCGCACGGAGGTTGACAGAATCGGTCGGTCGGTTCATGATAGTGATATGCCAAACCGCTCAAGCATGCCAACTCGCACATGCTGCGGTTGCGGCGTGTGGCGGGAGACACGGAGAAACATTGTGACACCGCCTAGAAAACGACCAACAGACGTGAACCAACGTGCCAAATCGATTGTCGATCTGGCCACGGGGCAAGGTCCAGTGTCAGAAATGACTGTAGATGGCAAGAACGCAGCTGCAGTTGCACTGGGGAGGTTGGGCGGACTCAAGGGCGGAAAGGCTAGGTCTGAAAAGCTGAGTGCAGACCAGCGCCAAGCAATTGCCAGAAGAGCCGCCGAG
>JANOKO010000346.1:0-1079 GCA_031419335.1 Planctomycetota bacterium | reverse complement strand
CCAACCCGAGTTGCCGCAGCAGCCACTCCGGGCCGAGGTAGCCCTCGACGCGCTGAGCGGGAGTCCAGAAAACTGGAACGCTGCGGATCCCCTGTTGTGTCGCGAGTGCTGGCGACTGGTCCATATCGCGAATGACCAGTTGAAATTGAGACTCCAGTCGTGATCGGAACGCCGGCTGGTTCGCGAGGTCGCGGTGAAACTGCTGGCAGGGCGGACACCAACGGGCGGTCCAGATCGTCAACGTGGGGCGTGAATTCACGGTCGGCTTCCGGTGCCAGGGGCAGTTCACGCAGTCACAGCTTGTCCCCGTCGTGAGGCGCTGCTGCTCCCACACCTGCCACCCGTACAAGAGCTGCGGTAACTCCGTGCGGTAGACCTGCACCAGCGATCGCGACGGCGGTTCGGCGGCTTGTTGTACGCGCAGCAGATCATGCGGCGTCCCGCGCGACAGCAGGTACTCGACCAGCGAGAACCCCTCCGCATACAGCCTCGCGGTGTCGTCGGCAATCGCGGGATAACTCAGTTGGTCGATCGTGGTCGAATTCAGTAGGGGGGCATGCGCCGCCACGCGCAGATGGCGGAGTTGCTCATGCGAGGTCTCGGACTCGAACAGAGTCGCACAGCCTTCATCGAGCCAGCGCGGGAGCGGGCGGCGGCACAGGCTGGCCCGAACGGCATGGTCGACCTCGTGCGGAAGGACATCGCGGAGGACGGTCTCGCGGTCGCCTCGGAGGGTCATCTGCCAGCCAAACACCTCGCCGTTTTGAATCTGGAAGCAGGTCAACCCACTGCCGGGTCCGGAGCGAGTCGACCACTGCACCGGGCAAGGATTCGACCAGACGCCGGGAAGCGAGCGACCCGACCAGAACCGGGCTGAGCATTCTCGGGCCGTCTCGGCTGCGGTGCGCAGCTCGGGTTCGGCGACCGAAAAGTTCTGAGCCCAGATGCGGGTGGCTTGGATCAATAAAGTCGCGAGGAGGAGTTTCGCCAACACGCGAACGGCCATGCGTGACGGGAGGGCGAGGCTCCTGCCGAGCCGGTGGGGCGTGAGGACGCTCACCCTGGCTCGCGGCTCAGCA
>JANOKO010000345.1:0-3326 GCA_031419335.1 Planctomycetota bacterium | reverse complement strand
CCACTCGCCACCGAACTCTGCACAATCCGCGTTCGCTACAAGCAGCCGACCTCGAACGAAAGTACGAAGATCGAGACGGTTGTGGCTGATACGAGCAAAAAACGAGGACTTCAACTCCCCATCTCCCGCGATCACGTCTGGGCGACAGCAGTCGCTCAGTTCGGTCTGCTGACCCGCCACTCGACGTTCGTCGGAACCGGCAACTACTCGCAGGTTCTCGAACTGGCCCAGTCCGCCATCGGGGATGACCCGACCGGACAGCGGCGCGAGTTCGTGACCCTCGTGCGGCAGACGCAGAGCCTGTCGTTTGAACGCGAACGCCAACTGGCCGAAATCTCCCGCCGAGCCGAAGAGCACCGCCGCGTGGTCGACGAAATCAAGACCGTCGAGAAAGCTCCCGACGTGATGACCAAGGCCAGCTGCTCCGGCAAGTACAAGACCCTTCTCCGCCGGATCGATGTGGCCGACGACCAGCCGACCTACGGTGATCTCAAAGACTTCGGTCGCTGGGAAGGGCACGCGTACAAGACCCACCAGAACCTGCCCAGCGGCTACTGGGTCTACGTCGCCCCGCACTGGTACATCTGGGGCGAGTCGACGGAACGGGCAGCTGTGGAGCCGACGAAGTAGCGTGTGTAGGACGGGCCCATTGGCCCGTCCCGTAAGACGGGCTTTCCAGCCCGTCTCGCCGCTCGCAAGCGCTAGGTCCGCATCACCTTCACTCTTGTTCGCACGTTTCATCTCCGCTCGGGACGGCCTGGAAAGGCCGTCCTACAACCCGACCCCGGCAGGGGGCACAGCCATTAGCCGGTGGTTGAGCGCAGCGACACCACCGGTTGACGAGACAAAAAACGCATCCCATCCCGGAGGAATGGCAGTGGTCAACTACGGTCGGTGTTGATGATGGCGAGGATTGATCGTTGCTCCCTCTGGCATCCCTGCCGGGATGCGGGAGACTTCGGGGGCCGCGTTCCGGTGGTGTCGCTGCGCTTAACCACCGGCTAATGTCTGTCATCCCGCCGGGATGGGAGGTGCTGACCTCGACACGTCACTTCACACTCGACGAAAGAAGCCCTCCATGAAACGAATCATCGCCAGCCTGTTCATCGCGATCATCGCTGTCATCCTCTGCACAAAGGCCTACGCCTTGTACTCCGTCGCCGATGAAGGTCTCTGGCCGAAGACTTGGCCCACGGAATTGGACCCGCTGCGGAAACAGGCGACCACGTACGTGGGACCACAGTTTTCAATGCAGCATTACTCGATCCCGTTTTCGGATCGGGAGGCGTTCGAAGCGGCGTGGCCGCATTTGCTCCAGGTGAAATCCAAGGGGGCTCCGATCTTTCTGGTGCGTGGGCCGACCTTCTTCCTGGGGAAGAAAGACCTCGCCGGTGTCATTGTCCACTCTCCCCCGGAGGGCCAGAACAAAAACCCAAACACTCCCGAGGCTCCGATCCCTGGCGCGACCAACCCTCATTCCAAATGGATGTGGACGAGTTACATTGAACTCGTCGTCGATGGTCAGATCGTCGACCTCAACCGGATTCCGCTGCCAGCGGACACGCCAATCATTGATGAGCGGTTCAAGGACAAAGATCGCAAGTCGGTGGCCCCCTAATAACTCCGGAGGACTCTTCGATGAAACTCGCCATTGCCATCGTGGCTGCTCTCACACTCTGTGCGGCCAGTTCAGCGTATGCGCTCTATGTTGTGTATGACACCGGGATTTGGCCGGATACTTGGCCAAAGGAGCTGGAGCCGCTGCGCAAACAAGCTCGCAGTTCGGAGGGGCCTAAAATGCCTCAACGGCAATATGAAATCCCCTTTGCCCAGCGAGAGGAGTTCGAGGCCGCCTGGCCGCATCTCCTGAAGGTGAAAACACCGGGCTGCCCGCTGATCGTTCTTAAAGGGTCCATCGGCCAGGGTGGAAAGTCGATGACGGCAGGGGTCTGTGTGCATACTCCACCGGTTACGGAACAGTCGATCGTGCCGGGCAAGGCGGACGCGGCGAAACCCCATGGAAGCTGGAGGACGACCGCCACGTATATTCAGTTGATCGTCGATGGCACCATCGTCGACCTGAACCGCATCCCTCTGCCAGCCGATACCCCGATCATCGATGAGCGATTCAAAGTAGATCATGTCAAATGAAGTCGCAGGACGCGCAGCTCGTATTGTGTGGCGAGGAGCCGTTGCCGTGGTCCATTCCAAAAATAGAACACATGACCTGGGTGCCTGTTTGCCCGGCACATCTCGACAGAACCTCGCATTCTCGTACGTGGCGAGTACGGAACGCGGTGTCGAGTCAGGGCAAGAGGTTCTCCAACACCTCCACCAACCGGTGAATCTGTTCCGGGGTATTATACAGATGGCATGACACGCGGATGTGCATGCGGTCTTGCCACTCTACAATCGGGATCTCAATCTCGAACTCGGTCGCCAGTTGCAACTGGAGCGGGTGCGGCGTGCCAGGTTGTTGCTCGACACGACTCAATCGAGGGAGTTCGAGAGTCAGCATGGTGCCGAACTCCCCACCATGCGCGAGGGGAATGCCCCCGCAACGGTCGACAAGCTGCTGCCCCGCATATTGGGCGAGGGTGTGACACTGGTCGCGGAATCGTGCGAGACCGACCGCCTGGAGAAAGCGGATCGCTGCTGGCACCGCGAGGTATGCCGCTGGGTCGCTCGTCCCTGTCCAGTGGAACTCATCCACCCAGCGCGGCTGGCGACCGGAAAGGCTGCGCCCCCAACTGATAATCGCGGGCTGGAGACTGGACTTGTGCTTAGGCATTGAATAGAGGAACCCGCTGCCGAAGGGGGCAGCGAGCCACTTGTGCAGACTGGCACAGTAATAGTCGCACCCCAACTCATCGAGCTTCAGAGGCAGCATCGCCACCGCATGCGGCCCGTCAATACAGACGGGAATTCCGAGCGGTTTCGCCCGGCGGCAGACCTCCTCCACGGGCAGGATTAGAGCGGTCGGCGAGGTCACGTGGCTGGTGACGATCATACGCGTGCGGGGCGTGACACGCGCGAAGATCGCGTCCACGCGTTGACTGGAGTTGGCCTCACTTATCGGGAGCCGAGCGAGGACCGTCTTCGCGCCCGCGCGCTGGCAGTGCGATCCCCAGATCCGGATGACTGCCCCATATTCATGATCGTTCAGAAGTACTTCGTCGCCGGGTTCTAACTTCGTATTCTCGGCCACAATGTTCATGGCCACAGTGGCGTTCGGGACGAAGGCTAGGTTCTCTGGTCGACAGCCGAGGAACCGTCCGAGCTCGCAACTGGACTCGTCCAGCAGAGCCTCCTGCCGCCGGACGAAG
>JANOKO010000344.1:0-4158 GCA_031419335.1 Planctomycetota bacterium | reverse complement strand
GTGCCACAGACTTTTTCAACGGGCTGATAAGAGGGCAATGTGTAGCACAAGCCACAATCGACGGGGAGGCGCAATGCGGAACCTCATCTCGCCCACCCTCACCCCTTCGCCGTCAGCCGCATGTCATGCGTATACGGAGCTCGATAGGCCTTGTCGGTCATCGCCTGGGCCTCGTCGTCGCTGACGACTTTTTCGGCTTGCGGATCCCACTTCACAGCCCGACCGAGTCGCGCCACGAGGTTCCCCAAGTGGCAGACCGTGGCCGAACGATGGCCGATCTCCACATCGCAGACCGGGAGTTTGCGGCTGCGCATGCAGTCGAGGAAATCTTGTTGGTGGTTCTTGCTGCGATAGAGCTGGGTGCTGAGGGCATCGAGTGGTTCTTTGAGGAGGCCATCAATCGTCGAGGTGATCTTGCCGCGAGTAACGTAGACCTCACCCTTGGAGCCGATGAACCGGGCTCCTTGCTGGATGTCCTTCTGCCCTTGGCCGAGAGTGACCTTCACCCCATTCGCGTAGGTGTAGACCAACCGGCACGTCTCCGTCACCTCATGCAGCTTCTCGGGGTGGAAGGTCGCGGTGCCGTCGACGCCAACTGGTCCCGACTCGTCCATTCCCAGCCCCCACTGCGCGATGTCGAGGTGGTGGGCCCCGAAGTTCGTCATCTGGCCGCCGGAGTAGTCCCACCAGAAGCGGAAGTTGTAATGAACCCGCTTGGCGTGGTACGGCTTGAGCGGAGCAGGGCCGAGCCACAGATCGTAGTTGAGTTCCGCAGGCGGGTCGGTGCTTTTGCCAATCGATCCGGGATGGTTCGGTCCGGGGATGCCGACATGGACCTCGGAGATATCGCCGATCATCCCGTTGCGAACGAGCATGCACGCCTGCCAGAACTCGTGGCTCGACCGCTGCATCGAACCGGTCTGAACGATCCGTTTGTTGTCGCGGGCGGCAGTCACCATCCGCCGCCCCTCGGCGATCGTCAGCGAGAGCGGTTTCTCGCAGTAAACATCCTTACCCGCCTGGCAGGCATGAATCGTCATCAAGGCATGCCACTGATCGGGCACCGTCACAATGACCGCGTCGATCCCCTTTTGGTCGAGCATCTCGCGGTAGTCCACACACGTGGTCGGCTTCGGTCGATCCTTCCCGACGAGGTCCGCCGCGATGGCGAGGATGTTGGAGTCGACATCGCACAGGGCGGCGATATCAACATCGGTCTTGAAGAACGCTTTGAGGTTGTTGGTCCCCTGGTTCTTGACTCCGATCGAGCCGATGGTGATCCGCTCATTGGCCCCAAAGACTCGGCTGGGAAGGATCATCGGAGCTGCGAAAGCGGAGGCGGCGATCACGCCCGCTTGCTTGAGAAACGAACGACGATGGGAACGAGTGGCCATGAGGATCATCCTCGATGTGGGAACGGGCAGACAGGTACGGCACAGCGTAGCCCCCACTGAGCCGTCTTGCCACTCGTCAGCACGGGTTGCAGCCCAGTGGGTCATGGACTCAAATGCACACGCCCAGCTTCAAGAGTGTCCACAGGGCAACGCAGACCGATCGCACCGGGGCAGGGCGAGGGGAATGAATTCCGTGCTGATCTCCCGGAAAACTCGGAACGCCGACTCACCAGGTCTCCCACTTTCGACCCGAGACATCCTCGCAGCTCGGGGACCGAAGAACGCGGTTGATGCTTCGCGCCCGTATGCCTTTCTGGTGGAAGATGAACGCTCAGCCAGCGGGCGGATCGAGCCGGTGGCCACTGTGTTTCTGACCAACCGCGAGTGCCCGTTTCACTGTCTGTACTGCGACCTGTGGAAAAATACGACGGATGTCAGTTTGGCCCCCGGTCAGATCTCAACCCAGATCGAGTTCGCTTTAGCCCAGCTGCCTCCCACCCCGCACATTAAGCTCTACAACAGTGGAAACTTTTTTGACCCGCGAGCGATTCCGGTGGAGGACCACCCTCGCATTGCAGAACTGGTGCAGGGGTTTCAGACGGTCATCGTGGAGAACCATCCACGCTTAACCGATGCCCGCACGGTCGAGTTTCGGGAGCGACTGACAGGCGAGTTCGAGGTCGCATTGGGGTTGGAAACGATTCATCCCGAAGTGCTACCCAGACTCAACAAGGGGATGACGCTGAATGACTTTAATCGAGCCTCCGGATTCCTCCGCGAACACCAGATCGAAGTTCGCGTGTTCATCCTGCTCAGGCCACCGTATCTGTCTGAAGAGCAGGGCATCGAGTGGGCGCTGCGGTCGATTGAACACGCTTTCGAGCAGGGGGCCCGCGTGTGCTGTGTGATCCCCACTCGAGATGGAAACGGCATCATGGAACAACTCGCCCGCGAGGGCCGCTACGCTCCTCCTCAACTAAGTTCCCTGGAACAGGTGCAGGAAATGGCGCTCAAGTTTGGACGAGGGCGAGTGCTGGTTGATCTGTGGGACGCGCGGCGATTTGCGACTTGCCAGATGTGCGCCGAGGCCCGGCTCGAGAGACTTCAGTCAATGAATCTGAGTCAGCGGCTGGTGCCGAAGGTGGTGTGTCCTGTGTGCCATGACGCCGGTCCATCGAGTGGCACCGCCGGACATTAGACTTCACTCGGGCGGAATTGGAATATTTATGTCGTAGCCACGCTTCGCCAGAACGTGGGCGTCATGACGTGTGTGCCCGCCCTCTGGCGGGGGGCAGCTAGTGGTCCGTCAAGGCTTGATTTAGGGGTTCGGCTCCCTCGGGAGGGCGAGGCTCCCGCCGAGCCGCGACTGCGAATCGGCGCCTCCCCTGGCTCGCGGCTCAGCAGGAGCTTCGCCCTCCCGCGCGGGACTGGCTCAACCCCAAGATCAAGAGTTGACGAGACACTAGTGTGGTTTCACAATCTATCTTCAGTGAACTCGCGAGCCGTCAGCTTACAGCAGTCAGCCAGAAAGATTTGTTTGGGTTTCTAGCTGACGGCTGAAGGCTGATCGCTGATCGCTACGACTGATGACCAACTCTGAACATGCTCTAATTCCAAGGCAACAATGGAATGTCCTTGAAGCGAGGCGATGCCTGTGGTAGACCTGTCGTCAGCACAACGCGGAGGAGAGATCATGGAACTACACGACCCGGTGGCGATCTATACGGCAGCCAGCGATCTGGAGGCATATGAGATTGTGGAACTACTCCAGGGAACAGATATCCCGGCCCAGGTCATCGAGGACACAAATTTGCTCGACGGGCTCAATCCCCCAGTGCATGCCGCCCAGGTGTGGGTCGCGTCCAGCGACTGGGAACGGGCGATCACTGTGATCCAAGGTTACGAAGCCCGAGCCCAGCAGCGGCATCTGGCGAGCCAGGTGACTGTTGATCTCAATGCCGAGTGGATCGATGCCCGCTGCGACAAGTGCGGCACAGTCACTCGCTATGCCCCGATCCAGAAGGGGACTGTGGAGAACTGTCCGAGCTGCTACGCGTTCATGGATATCGGGAACGATGTCGACTTCGATGACTGGAATGTGATCGAGGCAGAGAGTGGTGATGGAGTGTCAGAAGCGGAAGAAGTGTCCGGCGACGAGACCCCTCAATGAGCGCCGCCACGTTTCCACGGGTGGTTCTCGCGAGCCGAAACTTGAAAAAGAGCCGCGAAATCCGTGACCTACTGGCTCCCGTCGGAATCCCACTTCAGTCCGTGGCGGAGTACCCCGAAGCCTCTGAGGTCGAGGAGACCGGCACGACATTCGCCGAGAATGCAGCTCTTAAGGCCACACTGATCGCGAAGCAACTGAAGCAGTGGACGATTGGCGAAGACAGCGGTCTGCGTGTCGATTTCTTAAAGGGAGCACCCGGAGTCTACTCGGCCCGCTACAGCGATCCGGGAGCCACTGATGAGCGGAATAACGCCAAGCTCATCGCCGCATTGGCGTCGGTCTCGCCCGACCAGAGAGGTGCGGAGTATGTGTGTCATGTGGCCGTCGCAGACCCCACGGGGCTGGTGCGGCTGAGCTTCGAGTCGACCTGTCGGGGGCGGATTCTCGACACCGCACACGGTGCAAACGGGTTTGGATATGACCCATATTTCCTCGTGAGAGAGTGGCATCAGACCTTTGGTGAACTGAGTCCCTTGGTGAAGCAGCAGATCAGTCACCGGGCACGGGCGTTTCGACGGTTGATTCCGGAATTGG
>JANOKO010000343.1:0-1163 GCA_031419335.1 Planctomycetota bacterium | reverse complement strand
ATCGCGGTCGAAAGCAATACTCCGCTGATCCATCGCGATTCTCTGTCACGACAATCTCAGCGGTACTAATTAGTCGTCTGTAGTAGTGGTACGCTCTTGTCGTCTCCCCATAAATGCCAGCGGTATCGGCAAGTGTACTATCGTCTGGATCTCCGATCTCGTGAAAGAAGTCCAAGAGTGACTTACAGCCACTTAGGCGAACAACTATTGAATCGATCTCACTACTATCAATAATCGACCAGAACTTTTCCTCATGTTCTCTAAACAGTTCTCCGCCACAGTAACAACAATATCGCATCAGCGTACACCGACGTCCATTGTCAAATACAATTAAATACCGCTTTTGCGCGAAATCAAACTGAATCGGAGAGTTCGGCGTATCGCACATAGACGCAAGCGTGCTGCATGAGCACTTGGAAGAATCAGAAAGCATGGATTACTCCTCTTGCATGGACGATGGAATGGTAATGAATAGTGCGTGAGGTCAGGAGAACTGAACTCATGGAACCAGAACTGGAACTCCGGGCAGTGTAATGAATTTGAGACCACAGTTATAAATGCAGAGACACGGAGGGGTCAATGTTTGCTCTGCCAACCAACAAGGAATCGGGCACTGTTCGATTTGTGGTCCAATTGGAGTGGCTGGAATAATAATATGGGTAGCGCAAAAGCAAGATGCAACCGGTGGCCGTGGCGGCTGCGGTGGCCGTCGGCGGCAAAGGCCGGGATTCCTCGCGCACACTAAGCAACCAGCACAACCAGCGCACGTCGTGCCCCAGAGTGCTTTGTGCCAACCAGGCAACAAGTCCCAATAGGTTATCATGCAATCTACAGGGTCGGGCGTACTTGCACAGAATCCCGCTCCGATTAGTGGGACTAGCGCGCATCCACTGCACGCTGTCATGCATAACGCAGGGACAATCCACTTGCCGTCAGGATCCACACTATTCGGAGCAAACCATCCCGCGTACGTATTCGCACCATCCGGATACAAAATCGGATCATGGCTCAGGAACCTACCCTTGCGGCCTTCGTACATGCGGGCGTTGAAGTGGTACAGGCCGGATTCTGCGTCGTACTCTTGGGCGGTGTAGAGGTAGGGGTTGCCGATGAATGACGCCGCCCGGGTGGTCGTCCCGGCACCGTCGAGGATCGTCGGTTCA
>JANOKO010000342.1:0-2567 GCA_031419335.1 Planctomycetota bacterium | reverse complement strand
CAAGAGAAGTCGCAGCGTGGGATGGTCGTCCTGATCTCCGACCTGTTCGTCCCGCGCGAGGGGCTGTTCCGGGGGCTGCGGATGCTCCGCAAGCGCGGGCACGATGTGCTGGTACTGCAAGTCCTCGACCCCGAGGAACTCGACTTCAGCTACACCGGCGTGACGAAGTTCGAGGGCCTGGAAGAGGCGGGCCAACTGGTCTGCGACCCGCGTTCGCTGCGCGAGGGATACCTGGCCGCGATGCAGACGTTCCTGCACGAAGTCCGCCGCCGCTGCGCCGCCGAAGGGATCGACCACGAGACCGTGCGAACGGATGAACACCTCGACGCGGTCTTGAGGCGGTATCTGAATCATCGTCGGCAATTGCTTCAGAACCACGGTCGGTAGCCGTAGGCGATGTCGCTCCGCGACTCGCATTCCTCCCGCCGGAACGCACTCTCCACAGGTCAACCGTCGACCAAAACGCTTCCCGCTCTTGGAATCTCAGTCGCGGAGCGACATGAGCTACGTTCCCCCTCATTCCCAAGCTCTGCTTGGGAATGAGGAAAGACTGTCTCTGAGGAGCCAAATATGCGATCCATGTTGCAATGGGGGCTGTTGATCGCCCTGTGTGTGCTAATCCAAGGGATCATCTTTGGAATCGGGTTCTTAACCGGTGCAGTGATTGGTGAAAGTGGCTCTGGCCTGACCGCATTCACTGAAATCGAAGTGCTTGAGGGCTGTGACGGATCGCTTTCATTGGGCGGAGAAGTTCAGACGCCAGCCGACTTGGATCGCTTGCAGAGCCAAGTCATCCGAGCCTTGGGAGAATCACGCAGCGTGGAAGTGATGCGTCCCGTACATGTGAAGCAGTGATGGCAGAAGAAAGACTTCCGAAAGAGTGCGGTCGCGATTGAACGCAGGATTTCGCTCCTCGGCCCCAACGGGGCCTGACTCGACAGCCCAGGGCGCAGCCCTGGGAAATCGAATGCCATACATTCCCCAAGGCCCAACGGGCCGTCACACGACTCCACCAGTGGGTGACGGCCCGTTGGGCCTTGATCGGTTGAGGAGCCAATGGTCCCAGGGCTGCGCCCTGGGCTATCGAGTCCAGCCCCTTTGGGGCGAGAATCCCTCGGGATTCTGCGTACAATGGCGACCACACTCCTTCCGAAGTCTCGGAAGACTTCGGAAGTCTGAGTACGAAGGAGCCCCGGCGATGTCCCACATCCAACGTCACGGCGTCACCCGCCGCTGGTCCGATGCAGTCGTCCATAACGGCGTCGCGCACTTCGTCGAGGTGGCCGATGACCCGTCGCAGGACATGCGGGGACAGGTCGCCCAGATCCTGGCCCAGATCGACACCCGCCTGGCCCTCATCGGCAGTGACCGCACCCGCCTATTGCAGGTGCTGATCTACGTGACCGACCTCCAGAACACCCCGGCCCTCAACGAACTCTGGGATGCCTGGCTCGCCGAGGGCCACGCCCCTTCGCGAGCCTGCGTGCAGGCCGGACTGGCAGCCGGGTATCTCGTCGAACTGGTCGTGACCGCTGCGGTGTTGTAGCACGATCCCGTTGGAAGGATGACCTGGTCCGTCCGGACTAGACATCGGGACATCCGGTGTGTGTGTCAGAAAAGTCGGCAGCCCTGATTCTGCCCCCCCTCCCCCTCGAGCCGGAAGTGTCAGCGCCCGGAGTCCGCCGCCCGCTTGCGGGGGAGCCACAGACATTGCGGTATCAGTCACAGTGAGGAATTGCTGCCGCTGCCTACATTCTTGACGGACACACAGTCGTGACGAAACATTAGCGCACAGTTGGTACTGACAACACCCTCACGTGTAAACGATAAACACTGACTCATCACACTCAGGATCTGCCCTCACCAGTTGAGTCGGAAGATTTGTTTCTGCATATTCTGTTAGCTCGGCAGGTACGTCTCCGTCGACGGTTGGGGATCGATGATCGCATCGGCCTCGGGGAGGCCGGTGGCTTGGCGCTTCTCCGCGTCCCACAGGATTGGCTTCTGCATGCGGAGGGCCAGCACGCCGAGCATGCCGACTTCGGTGATGCGGGCTCCGATCTCGAACGGGGAGTACGACTTGGCGTCCCCGGCACAGGCGAGTACCCATTCGAACATATGGGAGTTGTTCACGCGACTCCACCGCGGGCGTTCCCCTTGGGCAGCCAGTTTGGGATCCCACTTGAGGACTTCGGTGTCGATACGCGGCTGAGTCTTGGTGATCTGGGCCACTGCGGGTTGATTCGCCCCGGTGAACTCTTTGGCTCCCTTCAGACGCACATTGCAATCGGTATTCCACAGCCCCGCCGAGAGCGTCCCTTCGCTTCCGACGATCAGGCAACCCGTCGTCCCCACCGGCCCCTGTGTCGCACTGTCCGGTGGCAGGTGGTTATCGCCGGAGTAGAAGTGGAGCTTGACCGGCCCGCGATCCCCCTTGGCAGCGAATTCAAACGTCACCGTACAGCGGGTTGGGAACGATTCATGCCCCATGTCGGTGCCTGTGGCTTCGATACGAATCGGAGCATCGAGGTCCAGTGCCCGATAGGCCAACTGGAATCCGTGACAAC
>JANOKO010000341.1:0-1110 GCA_031419335.1 Planctomycetota bacterium | reverse complement strand
ACTCTTCGCTCGCAGCCCGAAGCGTTCCTCGATGATGAGTCGCTCACGCTCGTCCAGTAGTTTGGACATCTGACGCAGTATATCGGGAGTCAGAGCCGGACCAGAGTTCTCAGTCTCAATGAGTGGTGCAGCCACGGTTTCGAGCAACATGTCTGCGGGACCATCGACTTCGAATCGCCGCTTGCGCTGCATCCGCTGAATGACCCGGAAAAAGTGCCGCTGGATGGCGTGTGTCGCATAGGTGCTGAACCGGAAGCCCCGGCCGAAATCGAACTTGTCGATGGCGTAGAGCAGGATCGCATTGCCCTCGCTGAGTAGATCCTCGAAGTCGTTCATCGACTTGGCGAACTTGCGAGCAATCGAAGCGACCAACCGCAGATTGGACTCGACCAGTTGCCGTCGAGCGATCTCGGATTCCGCGATCAGATACTCCACTTCCCGCACCACCTTGACGCGGGGCCGACTGGGATCGATCTGGGATCGCTTGCGATTGGCGAGAAATCGCAGGTAATTCATACGGCGGAACAGGTGCAACTCCCCCGGGGGGGTCAGCAACGGCTTCTGAAAGAGATACGACAGATGGGACGGCACGATGCGATCCCCGGTCGAGCGAAAGTCCTGGGACTCATCCACATAGATCTCGCCCGACTGCCAACTGACATCCGCGAGATCCATTTTCAGGAACTGAGACGAGTGGATAAAGCTGATCTCTTGGGTCAGCAGAGTTTTTGAGCGTTGGACAAGGTCGCTACGTGAGGGTCGATTGGCAACTGCGGTGGTCATCGAATCTTCTCCAGAGAGACGTCGGACGACATGAAACGTTCAATTCGTCCATATCATCCGTTCCGAGCGGAGAACTGCAACCGAAAAAACGTCCAAATTGCTCATTTCACACCGTAAAACATTGATGAAACAATCGCAACCCACACGCATTAAACAAGATATGGCTTATCAATGAAAAAAGGCCCGTCGGTCAACACCGGCGGGCCTTTCACACAGTTTCATGGAATCTTCTTAATCGGCAAGTTCCACCGTCCCGTCGGTGTACTCGCGAATCGCCGGTCCCATCTCGTCCGGGGCTGTCGGATGGAGTTGAAGGCGGACGACGTC
>JANOKO010000340.1:0-1815 GCA_031419335.1 Planctomycetota bacterium | reverse complement strand
CGAGCCACTCCCAGACCATCCGCTCGCCATAGCCCGGTGAGGCGAGTAAGCGGTCGACGAGTTGCTCATAAGCGGCGGGCGACTCTTCGGCCACGAATGCATCGACCTCCTCCGGTGTGGGTGGCAACCCAGTGAGGTCGAGCGACAGTCGGCGGATCAACGTCGCTTTGTCGGCAGTGAACGAAGGCGTCAGTCCCTCGTGTTGGAGCCGCGCGAAGACGAAGCTATCGATCGGGTTGACCACCGCCCCAAAGCCCGCTGGAACCTCCGGCACAGTGGGCGCGGCCAGTGGTTCAAACGCCCAGTGCTTCCCCCACACCGCCCCTTCGGTCACCCAGCGCTGGAGGGTCTCGATCTGCTGCGGATTGAGGTCATGCTTGGCGATTGGCGGCGGCATGACTTCGTCGGGGTCTGTCGAAAGGATGCGGCGAATCAGCTCGCTGGCCGCCAAGTCGCCGGGTTTAATGATGGACTTCCCATCGCGGACGGCCAGCGCCCCGTCCTGTGTATCCAGCCGCAACACCGCCACGCGCCCTGCTTCCGCTGGACCATGACACTTGAAGCAAAAGACCGAGAAAATCGCCAGCACTTCGCGGCTGAAAGAGACCTTGTCATCCCCTCTGACCGCAGAAGAGATCATGGTCAATACCAGTAAGGTGAGGTACGGGAATCGCATGACAGCACAACAGGTGGGAACGCGGGGCAGGAGGGTGGTCCACAGTAGGACAGCGATAAACAATTCTACATCGATTGATGCGTGCGAAGACACCGTAGTGAGGCTTCGTATCCGGCAGTCTCGAATTTCCCATCGAGACTCGTGGTATGATCCCGCTGCTTCGCTCAAACTGTCGATGAGACTTGTCATGACCAGCGAAGGAGGCACTCCGGACCACACGACATCATGTCCATCGTGAAAGCCAACGGTTCGCAGCGGATGATGTTGTACTGGGAGCGATTTGCTCCCGTGAATGCTTGTCATGTGCTGGATCTGGGACCGAATTGCTTGATTGCCTGGGAGCAGTTTCGGGAGCTGGCTCCCACGATTCTGCGAAAGCTTGGAATCGGGGAACTCACTGCGGATGCGTGGACCGAGCAGTACACGATTCGCACAGTCGATCAGTATGAGGTCACAAAAGTTCAGGTTTTCGGAGATTTCGACCGGGGTCTCGAAGAGACCATTGATCGCGAATTTCTACGTCCCTTCGCGAGAACCAGTTGTCCGGTGCGGATCGTCTGGGTCGAGGATCGAGTTGAGGGAGGCACCACTGCTCATCCCGTCCAACCGCGTCGCGCCTTCATGGTCATCTATCGCCATGCGATTGCCGATGGCACATCCATCCAAGTGATCTGCCAGCATCTGATCGCTGCGTGTTGTGGAAGATCGGTCGCTGGGTCACTCACTCCTTTTTCTGGTCAATTGCGGGGGGAATTACGGCGTGAAGACCGACCGCCTGGGCTATGGGGATTTCTGCGATATGCAGTGAGCCAACAGCTAGGACTCGCACGATGTGTGTCTCCCAAGCTCAAGACACACACGACTCTGGACCGTTCGATTACGAAATATCATCCGGAGTCCGTCTCTGTCCAACAGATTCGAGCCACTGCGGATGCCTGTGGAGTGACCGTGCAGGATCTGCTGTTTGCAGCCCTTCTGGAGGGACTGACTCGGGAAGATTCTTTCCAGCAGTGCGGCCTGTTCCGCTCACAGATGGCACTTCAATGTCCAGTCGACCTTCGGCGATTTCTACGGGGACAATCCGGGGAACTGTTTGGACAACTCCTGGGGACATATCAAGTCCGACATCCCGTTCGAGC
>JANOKO010000339.1:0-2385 GCA_031419335.1 Planctomycetota bacterium | reverse complement strand
GACCTCGCGGAACCAGGCAACGGGCGGATGAGACTCGGGATCGCCGGTGGCGGTCAGTACACTGCGGACGAACTGGTCGTACGGCATGTTCTCGCGGAGAGCCTTCCGAATCCACGCATGGAACCGGAAGGTATACGGCGTGTCGTTCCCGTTGCGGCGTTTGTTCCGCAGCACCGATGACCATTTGTTGGCGAAGTAGTCGGCGTATCCCGGCGATTCGACCAGCCGGTCGACTAGAGCATCCCGCTTGTTCGGATTGGTGTCGGCCAGGAACTGTTCTACCTAAACGACCGCGGGGAACCGACCGCCGATGTCTATCGACACACGCCGCATGTACGTTGCGTCATCGCAGAGCGGAGACGGCGGGATGCCGAGCTGCTTCAGCTTGCCAAACGCCAGTTTGTCGATAAAGGTCTTCTCGGGTGGCGTGGTCGGCACGGGGCTGCCCTGCGGAATGATCGCGCGGAAGACACCAACGGTCCCCGCAAACCGGACCATGACCGCGACCTCGCCGGGGACATCCTCGGTGGTAATCCGCCCAGTCGAGTTCGAGATCGCCATGTTCGCTTGATTCGCCTCGAACGAGGCCAGCCGTGTCACGTCGCTGGTCGCTCCATCGCTGTAATGGGCGATCACCGACAGCTGTTGCTTCGACTTGAAGTTCATCTCGCGGACCGGCGGGATGACCTCGATCTTCACGATGGTCGGGTCGGTCTCATTGCCATAGGGGGTGCCCTGCCGAATCCAGCGGGCGATCAGATCCCATTCATACGAGCCCGGAGCGAGACGTTTGCCCCCACCGTGAGGCAGGATGTTGGCGGGCTTCTGGAGCAGCAAGCTGTACTCGGGGTCGGCGGGGAACACGCGGCGACCGCGTTCTTCGTAGACCAGGAACTCGTAATCTTCTTTCGGGTAGAACCCCAACAGCGACAGCTTGAACCCGTTCTGGCCGTCCGCCTTCCCGTGGCACCCACCCGCATTACAGCCGAGCTTGGTGAAGATCGGGACGATCTCGTTCTCGAAGTTGACCGGCAGTTCCTCGGCACAGCGCAAGGCTGTGAGAGCCAAAGTCGCCGTCTTGCCGCCCGGCTCCTTGGCCGTGATGTTCACCGCTCCGTCGGCGAGCGGAGTCACGAAGCCTTCGGCGTTGACCGCCACGAGATTCGGCTTGTCGACCGCGTACTGCACCTCATGTGTCAAGTCGTGCCGCTGCCCGCTGGAGTAAACTCCAGTCACCACCAGCTGCTTGCGAGCATTCCGCCCGATCAGCTGCGGCAATCCCGCCGCCTCGACCTGCAAGCTCTGCAACGTCCCCTTCGGCCCCAGGCCGGGAAACACAGCCGCCTGGCACAAAGTCGGAACACAAACCCAGCAGCACCACAGTGCAAACTTCTGGCAAACCGTCATGCGTGCTTCCCTCTGTCCAGAGCGGATCGATCACATGCCGATTGTGGCACAATGGGCAGTCATATGCAATAAGATTGATGAGTCCGGGACACATTCGCTCGATTCTCGGGCGAGGCAACGCTCACAGTGCCTGGTTGCCTTGGAACTGAGTCCCCTTAGGGACGCCGAATTGTCGAAGCAGCGAAGTGAAAGTGACTCGATCCGTATGGTCACACCACGAGTAGCGGATCCGCGGGCTGAAACATCTGCGCTGATCGAATGTTGCCGTTTGACCACATGCCAAATGCGACCTAGCTTTTAGAAGGAGCGTTCTGGCCACTGAGGACACGGACCTCCGCAACTCCGGGCTGTTTTGCTCGGTTGCCATGAGAGGCTCTCCACATGTCATCAACTTCGACCAAGCTGTCTCCCTCGGAACTCATTGCTCAATTGCGAGGGGTCGCGATTGGGGCACCCCTTCCCGCATCGCTGCGTGCTGCCGATGAGCCGGTGGACGAAGGTCGGCACGCTGCGACAACCGCCCCGACGGAGAGTGCGCTCGCGCGCCTCAAGAGCCTATTGACCCCCGCAGCCAAGCCCTCGGCCCCCGCTCGCCGTACTGAGGAAGGGACCAAATCGACGCCGATGGGAGACATCACCCTCCCGCCCCCAGCTGTCCCGACTGTGCCACCACCATCCAAACCGGAGCCACTGCCCGACGACATCAACATCTGAACGCAGCCACCGGAGAACTTCGAGGTTCGCGTGATCTAGAGGCACTGTTCGAGCGGGTCGAGAGCCTGCTCGGCGGATCCTCCGACGTGAAGCAGGGGTTCATGCCGCGCGTCCCGACGACCGTCGAAGAGACCGGCCTGGCCGAAGAAGAAATCGAACGCCTGGTCCTCAAGTTCCTGCTCCAGAAGGGCTCTGCCACCGGTCGCGAAATCTGTGCCCAGGTCAAGCTGCCGTATCAGATCATCGAACCGCTGATGAAGCAGT
>JANOKO010000338.1:0-2200 GCA_031419335.1 Planctomycetota bacterium | reverse complement strand
GTGTAGTTCATCTCCAAATCCAGGCACTTGCTCGTTGGTAGCGATCCAGAGAACGCAGCATAACTGGAAGGGGAAATGCACCTTTCGTGTTCGGGATGGAGTCAATCCGTTGTCATTGACACTTGTTTTCGGCACTGACTGGTTTTGTGACTGCAAGCAAGTTGTTGAGGAGGAGTCTGCCGGAAACGTCCAGATCATGGAATGTACCTCCGGATCCGCGACCTGCCCGTAACTGCAAGCTGTGATGCTTGGCAACACGGACTTCTGGCCGTCGAAGTCTTATCAGATTGTGTCATGGGGAAGCCACCCCTGTCACACCCTGTTGGACTTCATTGTTCATGACAATTGAGCAGGGTGAATGATGAGTTGCTTGAGGTTCATCTTTCGATGTCTGATACCGTTCTTGTGGGTCTTTGCCGTCATTTGTCGGGGAGATGATGCGACGCTCATTGAAGGCTACATGAAAGAAGTTGAACGGGAGCGATTACATCCCCGGATCGGGACACCCATGAAGTTGGAGATCTTTCGAGTGCAATATCTCGGCGGACACGGGAGCGTTATTTCTGCTGAGGTCGTTGAGCGATACATGGAGGACGCAGCAGTGCGTTGGCAATTGAACACCGACCCAGAGGAGATCATCAAGCTCACTGATGGGTTGAAGCTCCCAAACACCACATGGTCCGAAGGAGTCTTCCTCAGATCCCAGGAGAAGTTGCGAATTCATCTCACGTCGAGAGGATCGGGAGTACGAACGGATCATTTCCAATCTCAAGATGAATCGATCCGTTATGCATCGGGGTCAGAGCAGTTGGCAATTTATCGCGGCGATGCGGGATGGGGAATCGATGACACGACGGATATTTTCCCGAGTCACGGACTGACATGGGACAGCAAGTCTTCTCAGGATTTGGGCGGGGGAGTGATTCGGTTCGATGACTCAAGAGGGGCTGTCGATTGGGACTCGACATCACGAGTGATCGTTCGCACCTTCACGGGTAATGCGTCTCAGCATAACAGGAGAAGGTTTGCTGGTTATACGGAGTACAATTCGGCATCTGGACACCCCGTGGCTTGTCCTGGTTTTTCCGCTCAACTCGATTCGAGTGATGGACGTTGTGAGTCCCTGACTGTCTATTTAATCCTATCCGCAGACTTCCCTCCCGAACTTCCGGACTCCGAATTCGCCATATCGGTTCCCCCAGCAACCTCTGTTGTTTTGTTTTCGCCCGGAAGTATGTCGGAATCGAATGCTTCGATCAGGCTCGCGGATACCGAGTCGATCGAAGACGCCAGAACGCTCTTGCCGCGGTTATTAGAAAAAGAAGCCATCGAACTTCAGAACATCGAGGACGAGAAAAACCGAGCCAGCCAACCGGCTCCCGCAGGGGCTCGACCTTGGCTGTTCTGGGGGAATCTTGTCGGTTTGATTCTACTGGGTGCTGGAGCCGTGCTGTTTTCGAGCCGGAAAGCCAAATCCACTCCGATGAATCTTGATGACCTGGGTTCGGGTTATGGCGGAGGAGCTTGATGTGTGTTTGACGGAACTCCACGTGGCCCGGCGTACGCTGTGAAATCCATGAGCGAGTGTGCTGGCCACTACGGCTTCTCCTCTACCCCGCACTCGCACACCATCGCGTGGCAGCCCGGGCAGCCTTGACCGTACTTGGCTTGCACCGCAGCTTCGAGGTCAATCTGGGCCACGTTGGCCATCGTGACCAGCCAGGCCAGCACATCGGCGAACTCGAACGCGAGTTCCTCCTTCGTCCCGCTGCGGAGCGCGGTCGCCAATTCGCCGACTTCCTCCATCAGCCACATGAAGGTGCCTTCGATCCCGCGCTCCTCGTCCTTGCGCGAGTACATGGTGTCAATCAAGCTCTGGAGTTCTGAGAGTGTCATCGTGGAGGGAATTGGGACAAAGAGTGAGCGAGGCGGCATCAGCCCCGGTGGTTTCGAAACATGACTCGGGAGCTGACGCCGCCCCGCTCGCTGCCACTACTTCGTGAACCGCACGCTTTTGACCATCTCCACGTCCCGGTCTTGCAGTTGCTCGACCAGTTGGGGTTCGATGGCAAACATGAACGACAATTGCTGACCACTAGGAGCAGCAAGCAGAAAATAGTTCCACTGCATCGGGACTTCTACAGCCCCCTTCTCCCCGGCCAAAGTCGTTTGCCCTTCAGCGACCACGCGGTAGATGATG
>JANOKO010000337.1:0-2318 GCA_031419335.1 Planctomycetota bacterium | reverse complement strand
GTTCTGATTTTTGTCGGACACGCCGCCCGCTACTACCAAATCCCCCTACTTCAGTACTCGTTCCCCTTCGCTTCGTCGCTCCCAGCGGAGAGCGTCGTCGCGGTCGATTTGACGGACTGGCGGATGACGCGGTGGTCGCGTTCGGCGATGAGTTTCGCCAGGGCGGCTTCGGTGGTCATGAAGCCGAGGTCGCCCTCGATGCGATCTCTCACCGAGACGCCGACTTGGTCATTGTCCATGCAGACGAAGACCAGCATGTAGGTGATCAGGACGATCTGGGCGTCGCGGATTTTCTTATTGATGTTCTCGCTCTGCATGTCGATCTTCGCGCGGAACCCGGCAGCCCGCAGCTTCGTCAGGATCTCCTGGCAGTAGGGGAGGATGTCATCGTTGAGGCCCAGGATGCGCACCTGTTCCGGGGCCAGCCACAGCGGGAACGCGGCGGCGAAGTGCTCGATCAGCATCCCGCAGAACCGTTCCATTGAGCCGAACGGGGCACGGTGGATCATCACCGGGCGGTGGGTGGTGTTGTCGGCTCCGGTGTATTCGAGTTGGAACCGCTCGGGGAGGTTGTAGTCGAGTTGGACGGTGCCGAGTTGCCACTCGCGACCGATCGCATCGCGGACCATAAAGTCGGTCTTCGGACCATAGAACGCCGCATCGCCGACTCCTTCGGTGTACGACAGTCCGACCTCAGTCAGCACCTTCCGCAAGGTGTTCTCCGCCCGCTCCCACAGCTCCGGTGAGCCGACGTACTTGTCCGACTTCGGGTCGCGGGTCGAGAGCTGGACGCGGTAATCATTGAGGCCGACCGCGCTGAGCACGTACTGCACGAGGTTGAGTGTGTCCTTGAACTCCTGCTCCACTTGCTCGGGGGTGCAGAAGAGGTGAGCGTCGTCTTGAGTCAGGCCGCGCACGCGCAGCATGCCGTTCAGCTCGCCCGATTGCTCGTGGCGATAGACGGTGCCAAACTCGGCCAGCCGCACGGGCAGGTCGCGGTAGCTGCGCGGTTCGGCCTTGTACATCTGGACGTGATGAGGACAGTTCATCGGCTTGAGGAGGTAGCGTTCCTGGGTCTTCTCCCACTTGTGCAGGTAGGTCGCTCGCTCCTCAGCGGTGCCATTCATCGGGTAGTCGTGGAACTCACAACCACAGACATTGGCCGACGCGCGCAGCTTGGCCTCGTCTTCGGGACGCAGAGTTCCCTCACCGAGTTTGGTCCGCCAGAAGTCGACAGTCTGCCCCGCCGGATGCCCGAAGATGGGCGAGAACTGCGACTCGCGGTAGTACGGGAAGTGCCCGCTGGTCTCGTACATTTCGACCCGCCCGATGTGCGGCGAATAGACCGGCATGTAGCCTCGGCGAACCAGTTCCGCCTTGATGAATTCTTCGAGGGTCGAGCGAATGATCGCCCCCTTCGGCAGCCACAGGCACAACCCCTGGCCGACCTCGTTCGAGATCGCAAACAGCCCATGCTGCTTACCGAGGACGCGGTGGTCGCGGCGCTTGGCCTCCTCGATCTGGGTCATATAGGCTTCCATGTCCTTCTTCTCGAAGAACGCGGTGCCGTACAGGCGTTGCAGCTGCTTGTTGGCGGCGTCGCCCTTCCAGTAGCTGCCCGCGATGCTGACGAGCTTGAAGGCTTTGATCTTACTGGCGTCGGGGATGTGCGGACCGCGACAGAGGTCGACGAACTCTCCCTGGCGGTAGAAGCTGAGGGTCTCGTGGGCGGCGAGACCGGTCTCGACGTGTTCGACCTTGAGGTCTTGCTTCAAGTCTTTGCAGAGCTGGACTGCTTCGGGGCGGGTGAGGCTGAAGCGTTCGAAGGCTTCGGCCTCGGCACAGATGCTGGCCATCTCCTGCTCGATGCGGGGGAAGTCCTCCTCGCTGATTTTTTGTTTGAGATCGAAGTCGTAGTAGAAACCGTTTCCAGTGGTCGGGCCGAAGGCGAGGCCGACTCCTTCGTAGAGACGCATGACCGCGCGGGCCATGATGTGGGCACACGAATGACGCAACACGCCGAGGGCGAGCGGGTCTTTGTTCGTGATGAGCTTCAGTGGAATCGGGCTGGCAGACGAAAGATCTTCGAGAGGCCGAAAGGCATCGCAGACCGTCTCGCCGATTTGCACGGCGATGGTGGCCTGGGCGAGCCGCTCGGAGATCGAACGAGCGACATCCAAAGCAGTGGAACGAGCGGGGAAATCCTTGACGGAACCATCGGGAAGTTGAACTTGCATAAGACGAGAGAGCCTGACAGGAGGGTATGCTCCGAGTGTTTACAGGCGAGCCGGGCGGCGTCAGCCCCCGGATTCTTCGCC
>JANOKO010000336.1:0-6647 GCA_031419335.1 Planctomycetota bacterium | reverse complement strand
AGTTGTCGCCGTGAGTGTCCCAGCCGCCGCCCGCCTGGATGGTGACGTAGGTCACGCCCGACTCAACCAGCCGCCGGGCCAGCAGGCAACTCTGTCCGAGGTCATTCCGCCCGTAGCGGTCCCTCAGCGTGGGGTCTTCTTTCGAGATGTCGAACGCCTGTAGCGCCTTCTCATTGACGACCATATTGAGGCCGTCTTGGTAGAACTTATCGAGCTGGCCGAGGTCGCCCGCCGTGTCGACATCGCGGCGGATCGTGTCGATCTTCGAGAGCAGGCTGCGGCGGTTTTCGAGTCGGGCGAGGTCCATCTTGCCGTTGAGTTTCAGGTTGCGGACCTTGAAGTTGTCGCTGTTGGGGTCATCCTCGGGAGCGAAGGGGTTGTACGAGGCTCCGAGGTACGCCGCCTTGCCCAGGCCCAAGCTGCGGGGGAGGTTGACATAGGCGGGCATCCCGTCGGCGTTGGCCCCCTTGAGGTTCGACACGACCGAGCCGCAGGCCGGGTAGATGTTGTTGCCGACTTCGATGGTCGGCTGCCAGCCGGTCAGCATCCACTGCGACCCCATGCCGTGCCCGGCGTTGGTGTGGGTGGCTGAGCGGACGATCGACATCTTGTCCATGATGCGAGCCTGCTTGGGCAGATGCTCGCCGATATCGATCCCCGAGACATTGGTGGGGATCGGTCGGAATTCGCCGCGATACTCCAGCGGAGCCGACGGCTTGAGGTCATACATATCAATATGGCTCGGCCCACCCGCTAGCCACACCTGAATCACCGCCTTCTTCGGGCGACTCCCCTCGGCCCCGACAGCCCGCTGCTGTGCCCAATGAGCCATCGACAGTCCGCCAAACGCGAGCGCCCCGACCTGCAAGAACCCGCGTCGGGAAACGCCATCGCATGTCCGGGAACCGGGTAGGGCAAACTGCAACATCGTCCGGTCTCCGAGTCGATCGGAAGGTGAGTCCAGCGCGTACTTTCAGCGTGAAGCCCTTCAGTGTAATCGACACAGGCTTATGCGTTCCAGTGGTATTTCCATCGAATCCATAGTTTTTGACAAGGAGTTTGATATGCAGATCGTCGGCCTTACTCGATCGCCCGTGAGACTTGATAGAGCACAGCGAGTTGAACCCCATCATGACGGACCTGAGTGACAAATCGCATTCCCGAAGGGGCATTCGCTTCCAGGTTGGTAGGGTCATCGATCAGCGAATCACGGGGGTCTGCCAAGCGGCGGAAGACGAGAACATAGACCACTTGATCGCGGATGTTGTCGTCGTAGGCCGCGAGCTGGATCTTGTGTTTCTCCAGAATAGGAGACTGCCAGGACATTCCATGAAGCTGGATGGGGTGCAGAACGGGAGCGACATGGATCGTGGCTCCAACCGGGACATGCTTCACGATTTCCTGGTGCATGGAGCGGGTGATCGAATCGCCCCAGTAGGTGGATTCGAACCCGAGTGCATGAGCCCCGCGTAAGCCGCCGACAAGCCAGTTGTAGTAGCTCAGTTGACAGGGATGTAACGTGACGAGGGTATAGGACTCGCTCAGAAGGAGGAATAGCACGGCCGGGAGGGCGAGGCTCCTGCCGAGTCTCAAGCGGGGGAGGGCGTGGGATTGCGATTCGTGGCTGCGCTGAAGTTTCGCCCTCCCGTAGATGTCAGATGCACCGCGCCCGATACAGACAGCCCACAATGGAAACGAGACAAGAAACAGTCGTTCTCCGTCATAGACCGTCATGCCGGGGGCAGCGAACAACAGCAGTGGGAAGAGCATCACAGCGAGGAGGAGATCTGTCGCCTTTCGCTCCGCGAAAGGATGTCCTTTCGCGGAGCGAAAGGCGACAAATACGCCCCACAGGCCGAGAATGTGCAGTCCAAGCGGCACCGTGACAGCGAACATCACGAATGGGTAGTGCCACGGCACCTCGCTGTCGAGGAACTTCTGGCCGAGATACCAGCAGTTGAGATGCGCCCGATCGGCGGGGACAAAATACTCCCTGGCATGCTGCAGGGGGGCGATCCACAACCACGGCCAGCCCGCAAACATCACCAGCGCCGAGATCGCACCGACAGCGGCGACGCCGACGAGACCGCGCCGACCGAAACGCCAGATGGCCCAGAGCGAGAACGGGATCGGGAACAGCACGGCCTGAATCTTAGTCAGCAGCGTCAGACCCAGCAGTATCCCGGTGATGACGACCGGCTTCCAGGGGATCGACCAGCGGGAGCGAGTTTGTGGAGAACTGCCACACTCGCACATCGCTCGCGGCCAGCGGTCAGCTGTGGCGAAGACGGTCCAGGTGAAGAAGAGTCCGACGAGGGATTCAATACTGGCGATGTGGGCGTGGGCGAAGAGCCGGGGCATGAGTCCCAACGAGAGAGCAGCGCAGGCTCCCGCGAACATGCCATGCCAGCGCGAGGTGTACCACCCGACCAGCAACACGGTCAGAGCGAACGCCAGAGCGGACGCGGCCCGGGCCTGGATGTTGAAATAAGGGCGTGCTGGGAGAGCCGGGTCCACAACCACCGGACAGACAACCTGCATGGCGTCATGCCCCACAGCGAGGATCAGTCTCCCGAGCGGCGGATAGTCGTGTTGATATCCCTCAGCCGAGTAGACCTCAAACCAACTGCGAGGATCAAGCAGTCCCCAACCATAGGTTCCCAGCTTCCACTTCAGGTCGAGTCCGGCTTCGACGTTCAGGACTTCATCGGTGGTCAGTCCCGGTCCCTCGGGAAGCGACGGTCGATCGCCCGCTGGATCGAGGGTCAGTAACGTCACCACAAAGACCACCAGCGCGGGCAGCGCCGGGGCCAGTCTAATAAAACAAATCGAGGCGTTCCCCAGGGTAGGGACCGCCTCGACCGTTGGGTTCGAGCCGCGCATGAGCGATTCCGGTGGATCCACACAAGTCGTCCGTCAGCGGGATCGTGAGTTCTTCAGACCAATTGATCGTTCTCATCGATGCCTTTGGTGTCCCCCGAATGAGCCTTCGGCTTTGCCGAAAAGGACCCACTGACGCTCGGAGAGCCAAGGTCTCACGCGGGAAGAATACCCGCAGGACATCGATTGAATACGATCTACTGATCCGCTTCCCTGCCGAACACGCCAGCCGATGTCTCCATAGTATCGGCGCGGAGTGACTTCCGGCAATTCGCGATGGCGACGGCTCCGCCGTCCCCACCACTAGGCCAACTGCTTTTTGCGGTTGACCAGCGTGCGAATCCGTTCTGCCAGCAGAGCCGAATCGAACGGCTTGCGGAACGTTTCGTTGAAGAAGGAACGGTCGAATCCGGCGGCGTTGTCTTCGTCGCTCAACAGAGCGATGAGTACCGTATCGGCGTAATCGGCGTTCTTTCGGAGGTTCTGAGCAATCATCAGGGCTTCATTTCGGCCCATGCCGAAATCGATGACCACGCAGTCCGGGTGCAGTGATTCGGCCTGAATCCCCGCTTCGAAACCGCTGCCTGCGACTTCTGTCTTAAACTCATCGTTCGGCAGGGCACTCAACAGGGATGATTTGACCGCACCATCGATTCCCACCAACAGCAGCTTGCCCATGGCCTCGTCTTCGAGTTCGCCAAGGGGCATGCCGTGTTCCTTCAGGAACCGGATCAGGTGTTCACGCGGGATGCGCCGATCCTGGGAACCAGGAATGCGGTATCCGCGTAGCCGGCCGGAATCGAACCACTTACTCACGGTACGTGGGGCGACTTTACAAATTCGTGCGACTTGACCAGTCGTAAAGATGGTCCTCATTTGCGGGCTCTCCAATTCCACCTTGCAGCTCTGGGGTTGAGGGCAGTAAGCCCCCAGACGTCCCGTCCTTGGTCCAAGCTTTCTCTCCGTTGCCAACGGGCGTGGGTCCTGTGGGCATTGAGCTTGAATGGGCACGAGACGCTCAGGCGTCCACGTCACACAAGGAGACATTCCATCAGGCATGCCCGGGTCATCGCCGAAACCGGGCACGATCAAATGTTATTGTCTACTGATGCGGCAAGCGCTCCGCGCCTGCTGATTGGGGAAGCGGACCGGTTGCATGATCGTGACATCCCTGTCCCGATCCGGTCACACCCAGGTTGTTCCGCCCCCCAAACTTAGTCGACTCGTTCACTGGGTTTGGCGGGTTGACATCATGTCACCCCACCGGCATCGCCTCCGGCCAAACCGCGCGAACTCATCTGCGATGTTAATTCGGCACAGCAGTCGTCGTGACTGCAACCCTTGTTGGCAGATTGTCCGGCGAAAGGGCATGTTCCTGCCGAACCCGTCAAGCTCAATACGCTCAAGGGGCCACTTCTGACTACTGTGGGGGCCATTTGACCCGCAGGACGTGCCGAATCGTTACTTTCGCCCCATGAAATCGCGGTGAAATCGCGACCATCCGGCAGAATCCGCACATTCGGTGCGTTGCACAGGAGTTGAGACACCGCTTCAAAGATGAGGTTCGTCCCCCCGAATCCGGAATTGCCCTATGATCCCCCCGTGGTCGGATTCCGACCGACCGACTGACCGACAGTTGCGCCATGACATGAGGGCAGTGTCGGGAGGGCGAGGCTCCTGCCGAGCCGCGGGCCGGGAACGATGTCCGCTGGTCGCTGCGACTCGACAGGAGCCTCGCCCTCCCGAGGTGGTCCGACCCGTTACATGTCACTCCACCGAGCCTCCGCGTGATCCACATCGAACTCCTCATCCCGACTCTCGTACAATCCGGCGCGGAGAAGCAGTTCGCGCTGCTCGCTATGGGTCTGCCTCGGTCTGAGTTCGATGTCCGTGTGACATGCCTTACCAGCGGCGGGCCGCTGGAAGCCGTGTTGCGTGACGCCGGAATCCCCGTGACGATCCTGGGCAAGAAGTTCCAGTTCGACCCACTGGCGTTCTTCCGACTGCGAAAGCACCTCCGCCAGCGGCATCCCGACATCCTTCACACCTGGCTTTTCGCCGCCAACAGTTATGGCCGCCTGGCCCTCCCCCGAGGCACTCCCACTCGCGTGATCGTCTCCGAACGCTGCGTCGACAGTTGGAAGAGTTGGCAACTGAAGGTCGATCACCGACTGGTCAGCCGGACCGACTGTCTCGTCGGGAACTCGCAGGCAGTCGTCGACTTCTACCGGCCACTGGGGTATCCGGAGTCCAAGCTGCGAATGATTCCGAATGGGGTCGAGGCGCCGCCCGCTCCCGACCAATCGCGTTCGGCGTTCTTTCAGGGTCTCCACCTCCCCGAGGACGCGAAGCTCGCGATGTTCGTCGGTCGATTGGCCCCGCAGAAGCGAGTCCCCGATCTCCTCTGGGCGATGCAGTTACTCCGGCAAGCGGACCCGCGAGCCTACCTCGTCGTCGTCGGGGAGGGTCCACTGCGAGCCTCACTCGAACAGAATGCTCGCGAGGTCGAAGTCAGTTCACGTGTTCGGTTTCTCGGGCATCGCCCAGATGCCGCTCGACTGCTGCACCATGCCGATGTGGTCTGGCTGGCCAGCGATTTCGAGGGGATGTCCAACAGCCTGATGGAGGCGATGGCCTGTGGCCGCCCGATTGTGGCCACTGCGATCCCCCCCAATCAAGAACTGATCCAGCATGGAGTCCACGGGTATCTCGTGAATGTCGGGGACAGCGCAGGGTTTGCACAGTATTCGCACAAACTGTTCCATGAGATCGACCTTGCCTCTCAACTCGGGACAGCTGCACGACAGCGAGTGGAGCAGGAATTGACAGTCACTCGAATGATCGAACGGCATGTGGAGTTGTACCGCGATTTGATGCGGACGTAGGAGCCTGGTGAAAAACGTGGCATAGGCATCCTGCTCATGTGCCAAATCCGAAGAATCACGGGCTGGAAGCTCGTGCCACAGACTCATTCATCAGGCTGCTACGGCGTAACGGGGTCATTCATTCATGGACAATCGTGCCGCACAGACGATTTCGGGAATCGCTGGCAAGACTGTACGGTCGAACGGCTATGGCGAGTACAATCAAGGGAACTCCGCTCCTTTCGGCCCTACCTGATGACTCAGCCTTCTCGCACCCGTCCTGAACTCCTCGCCCCGGCGGGGTCGCCGGAGTGTATTCGTGCCGCTGTTGAGAACGGGGCGGACGCGGTCTATTTCGGGCTGGATGTGGGATTCAATGCTCGGGCGCGGGCGGTGAACTTCCCGGTCGAAACGCTGCCCGAGACGATGGCGGAGCTGCATCGGCGGGGGGTGAAGGGGTATGTGACGCTCAATACGTTGATCTTCTCGAATGAGCTGGCTGAGGTCGAAGCTCTGGTGCGGAAGATCGCGGAGGCCGGGGTCGATGCGGTGCTGGTGCAAGACTTGGGCGTGGCGCGGCTGGTGCGGGCGATCTGTCCCGATCTGGCGATGCATGCCTCGACGCAGATGACGCTGACCAGTGCCGAGTGCATCGAGGTGGCCCGGCAACTCGGCATCTCGCGAGTCGTCCTGCCGCGAGAATTGTCGATTGACGAGATGCGGGAGATTCACGCCGCGACCTCCATGGAACTGGAGGCGTTCGTGCATGGGGCGCTGTGCGTGGCGTACTCGGGGCAGTGCCTGACCAGCGAATCGCTCGGCGGGCGGAGTGCGAACCGGGGTCAATGTGCCCAAGCGTGCCGGCTCCCGTATGAGTTGATTTGCGATGGCGAGGATGTCGAC
>JANOKO010000335.1:0-1021 GCA_031419335.1 Planctomycetota bacterium | reverse complement strand
CTATGTCGAGGGGCAGATGCAGGGCGGAGCCGTCCAGGGAATCGGCTGGGCCCTGAACGAAGAATACTTCTATGACGACAAGGGCACGATGCGGAACTCCACGTTCCTCGACTACCGCATCCCGACCTGCTTCGACATCCCGAACATCGACACGATCATTGTCGAGGTGCCGAACCCCGCCCATCCATACGGCGTCCGCGGCGTCGGCGAAGCCCCCATCTGCCCGCCGCCCGCCGCTCTCGGTGCGGCGATCCACGCGGCGACAGGAATCCGCATGACCGAACTCCCGATGTCCCCGCCGAAGGTGCTGCACGAGATTTTGAAGCGGGGGTAACAGACGAGTCACCTGATCGGGCGGTCCTCCGCTGGGCCAATCCTTCCTTCCGTCGCCGATCTCCCACAATGACCCCATCCGACTTCATCACCCGCTGGAAGAAATCTGGCGGGGCGGAGATTGCGAACTCGCAATCGTTCCTCAAGGAGTTGTGCGACCTGATCGGGGTGCCGCATCCCGAGCCGTCGAAGGCGGACGAGGACGCGAACACCTATACGTTCGAAAAGGCGGTGAAGATCGGCAACGGGGACGGGACCGCATCGGATGGCCGGATCGACCTGTACCGGCGCGGGGCGTTTGTTTTGGAGTGGAAGCACGGGACCGAGCGCCGCGAACGCGAGGCCGATGAGGCTCTCGCCACCGTGACCAAGGCCAAAAAACATCGCAAGGGGCACGCCGAGCGCGGGTCGTCGCATTGGGTGCTGGTCATGACCCGCGCTCGCAAACAAGCCGAACGCTACGCCCAAGCCATCCCCGGCGAGTGGCCGCCGTTCCTGATCTGCCTCTAACAACTGATGTCGATGTCGGCCACTGCCTCCAGGTGTATGCCGACTTCACTCAATCGGGCAAGAACTACCAGCCGTTCCCCGATCCGGCGTAGTTTCAAATCTGGCTGCCGGACCTGGAACAGAAAGACATCCGCCAGCAGTTGCGGGCCATCTGGACCGACCCGCTCTCGCTCGACCC
>JANOKO010000334.1:0-5735 GCA_031419335.1 Planctomycetota bacterium | reverse complement strand
GCCGCTCACCGCGCTGACACGAATTAGATCGCGAGGTTTGATGACCGGGGCCGCTGGGGCCTGAGACGTAGCGGGACCGGGAATGGTCAGGTCGGCGAGCGTGAAGCTCGATTGGGACACCAGCCCGCGTTTGAGGCGTTTGCCCACACATTGATCGGCTAGCGGAGCGATCTCCGTCCATTGACACCAGACCGGCTGCGTCACCACATCCGCCGCGCTCAACACCTGTCCGACGGGCAAGTCACGGGCCGCAGTGGGCCAGTCGCGGGAGACGCGAATCCGTACTCCGCAGGTCAGCGTCGACTTGACCAATCCCCCTTCGATCCAGCGCACCGTGATGCGGGGATCATTCGTTCGCGGCAAAGGGGGAATGACATCCAATTCCCCGAGTGGTGAGTCCGAGAGCTTGAGGCGTTCGACGCACGGACCGAGCAGTCGGACCTCGACCAGTTCGGGGGCAAGTCCGAGTTGACGGGCCACTTCGTGTTGGGTGAGTCTTTCAACTTCCGTGTCGGTCAGTTCGCGTGGTTCGATCCGCTCCACCTCGACGACCGTGGCTCCGGCAAAGGTGATCATGTCGGCTTGGCATCCGGCCAAGAGCAACCGGGCAGCGATCAAGGACCGGGTGATGTGTATCTCCTCCGAAGGCTCCTCCGAGCCATCCCAGAGATCAAGTTCTTCCCAACGTTTGAGGGCGGATTTCGGCAGGCCCTCGAACTGGGCGACGTGCTTGATTTGGAGTACCCCATCGGTGGTTCGCACGCGGTCGCGGAGGGTGACCTTCAGCAGGGGACCATCGGCTGCTTGGCTCACGGGCGATCCTCCGAGCAGAGCGCCGAGCAATCCCCATGCGATGATTGTCGAGATGCTGTGGAGACGTGTCATGGGACAAATGCTATTGAAAGAGAACGTGAGGGGACGAGAGCAGGTTGTGTGCTGGCCCTAGGCTCTAGGCCCAAACCCGCCCTAGCGGACGATGTCGTTGGTCGTCGACAGCATCTCATCACCGGCGCGGATGGCCCGTGAGTTGACCTCGTAGGCCCGCTGCGCGGTGATCAAGGAGATCAGTTCGTTGACCACCTCGACGTTCGACCGTTCGAGGAAGCCTTGCCGGAGCATCCCCATCCCGTTTTGTCCGGGGACCGCTTGAACTTCCGCCCCGGACGCGGGCGTCGCGGCATACAAGTTCCCGCCTTCACTGCTTAAGCCTGCGGGATTCAGGAACCGCACCAATTGGATTTGCCCCAAGTTGACTGAAGACTCCGGCGACCCCGCTGTGATCCCCGACACAGTCCCATCGGCTCCAATGCTCAACTTGGAGAGGGAGATCCCATCTTGAATCGTCACAGCGCTGTCGAGGAGATACCCATCTCCCGTGACCAGTCGCCCCGTGGAGTCGGTGCGAAATGTCCCGTCCCGGGTGTAACGAGCTTCGCCGTTGGGGAGGGTGACTTTGAAGAACCCATCTCCCTCGATCCCGACATCGAGCGGATTGCCGGTCTGGGCGAATGTGCCCGGAGAGAATATCTTGGTCGTGCCCACTGATCGTACGCCGCTTCCGATCTGCAACCCCGTGGGGGAAGGCTGCCCCGAGGCGACTTCGGTCCCGGGCGCTTTGAACGTGGAATAGAGCAGGTCGGCGAAGTCCAATTGACTTCGTTTGAATCCGTTGGTGTTGACGTTGGCGATGTTGTTCGCCGTGTTGTCGATCAACATCTCCTGCGCCCGCATTCCGGTGGCGCTGGTGTACAAGGCTCTCAGCATGGAACAGACTCCTCGACAGTGAATGAGTGATGGGACCACAGACCGCTCGCCCGGGAGGGCGAAGCTCCTGCTGAGCCGCGAACCAGGGGACGCGCGGTCTGGTAGCTGCGGCTCGGCGGGAGCCTCGCCCTCCCAGGAGGCGAACCCAAAAAAACAAGCGTTGACCAGACACTAGTTCTCCACTCGTTGTTCGATCGACTTGGTGAGGGCTTGCATCGCTTTTTGGGCGGCCTCGTAGTTGCGGACCCCGGCCAGCATGCGGACCAGTTCCAGCGGAATCGAGACGTTCGAGAGTTCCCGAACCCCTTGTTGGACGCGAGCAGTGGCTGGGGTCGGGGCCAGCTCGGGAGGGGCATGAAACAGCGTATGCCCCACGGGTTGCAGCCCGTTTGGGTCGTCGAACGTCACAATGTCCAACGTCCCTAACGACTGTTCGCCAACGCGCAGCTCACCGGTTTCACTGATCGTCAGGTCGTTCTCCGAAGCTGTCAGCGGGAGTCGCACCGGTTGACCATTGGCCAGGACCGGTAAGCCATCGACCGTGGTCAGTTCTCCCTCGGTGTTCAAAAACCAATCGCCCGCCCGTGTGTAGAGTGAGTTGCCATCCGATCCCTGCACGGTGAAAAAGCCTTCCCCGACAAGCGCCGCATCGAGCGGTCGCCCGGTCCGTTGCAAGCTCCCTGGAGTGAAGTCGATATGGGTCTGGGCGCCAGACGGCTGCTCACTGACTTGGCCCACGTCCATGCGTCGGCTAAATCCCGGGATGTTTGCGGCGGCGAGATTGTACGCGGTGAGTTCATGACATCGCTCAGCTGCATCCATGGCCGATGCAGCGCTGTAGATCCCTGCGTACATGTCACGACTCCATTGATCGGGCAACTGGTAAGGACAGTAAGCAACATGCGTGCCATACCGATTGCAACAACGATCCGACAGCCATTCCGCAGCCTGAACGCGTCCTGGCGACATCGGCTCAAGTCCCGGGCTGGGTCGGTTCATCCTGGGGGAGGAATAATTTTCTGCCTCAGTGCGACTGACCGCGCGGAGACTCGTCGTCGTGCGTGTCTCCTCGCACTTCTGAATGAAGGTCGCCGCGCTGCGTCGAACCCGTTTCATTCGCGACGAAACCCCTGCAGGCCACAAGGTTATCGCGACCAAAATAGTCGACGCAGACGTCACAAGTTCCATTTGCTCGTCGGGAGGGGGCGATAGGAAGAGGTACTGACGGGAAGGCCCGTGTCCCACGGAATGGAATCCGGAGAACTGCAATGGCGGAAAAGCCGCGTGCGAATGACGACGCCGGGGGCGAACCACCCAAGTCGAAATCTGGCATTATCGCCTGCCTCGTGTCATCGCTCGTGGGGGGCGGAGTCGGCTTTGCCACACCCAAATTCCTCCCGCAAGCTCCCGAGACCGTTGTCGCCGCCCCGGTCGAAACACCGGAGATGCGGGAACCGGTCTATCTCTCTTTTGGCGAGGTCATCGTCAACTTGGATGAGGGCCGGCTGAACCGTTACCTCCGCATGAAACTGACGTTGCAAGTCGAGCGGCGGTACGAGGAGTCGACGCGCAAGCTCATGGAGACGCAAACCGCCATTTTGAAGAATTGGCTGATTGGACATTTGTCCGACAAAGACACAGCCGAGATTCGAGGAGCCGCTGGACTCAGTATGTTGCGGCGCGAGATTCAGGATCAATTCAACCTCGTGCTGTGCCCCGATGGTCACGATCGCGTGCGGGATGTTCTGTTCGAGGAGTTCAATATCCAATGAGTACGACTCCTACCCCATACGAATTTCGCGAGCGTCGGCAGAGCACGACTCCGACTCCATACGACTTTCGCGAGCGTCGGCGCATTTCACCGGCGGCGATCCGAGTTCTGGAACGCTGGATGACCGACGCCACGACGCTCGGCAATGACGTGTTACGACAGCACTGCGGAGGTGGTGAACTCCGCTCACCGACTGTGGTAACCGCTGACTCTCGGTCTCATGTGGGCGAACTGCCCGATCCTGGCTTTGGGTTCGAGGTCCATGTCGGTTCCGAACGAGCCACATCGATTGTCGCTCTGTCGCAAACCCTCGCCTTGGAACTGGTCAGTCGCATTCTCGGAGGGCGTGAATCGGGAACCCCGCCTGAAGCCGATCGCGACTTGAGTCGGGCGGAACTTGCCGTTCTCGAAATGATGTTGCAACAGTTGCTCCACGCGCTCGTACAGGCCTGGCCAGCCGATGCACCTCCCCAACTCGTGCTCACGCAGGTCATCGAGCGGCCCAGCCGATCGCGACTGTTGGGGCACGCCCAGCCCACGATCAAGTGCGATTGGACTCTTGTGTTCGACGACTTCACGGCTCCCTTGACTTGGGTGCTGCCCCAAGAAGCGACGGCGCGACTGATTGACTCAAGAATCGTCGCTCCCCCACCCAAGCTGTCCCAGGAGTCCAAACCACTCGCAGCCTTGGCGCGGGTTCTGCCCATGACCGCTGTGGTTGAGCTGGGGTCGACCGACCTCAAAGTCTCCGAAATCTCTCACCTGCAAGTGGGAGATGTCCTGTTGCTGAATCAATCGATTCACAAGCTGATGGTCTGTCGCGTCGCCGGACAGCCGAAGTTCGGCGGACATCCCGGACGAGTCGGCACCCATAGCGCGTTTGAGATCCGCGGACTCTTGTCCGAACCGGAGTGACCGCCCTCACACCCCACTCGCAATTCCTCTTCCGCCACTCGCACGAAGAATCCGGCCATGAGCACATATCAACCCCCTACGTCCGACGATCCACAAGTCGCGATCCATCCCGCCGAATTCCCACCACTCCGAGCGAAATCCGCAGGCCCCGGTCACGGCATGTCCCGGTTCATGGATGTCACTGTGCAGGTCTCGGTCGAACTGGGACGGGTGGTCCTCCCCATGGGGGAACTCATTCAATTGGGAGAAGGGTCGGTTCTGGAGCTCGAACGGCAGGTCGGCGACCCCGTCGATTTGCTCGCTCAAGGAGTGCGGTTCGCCCGAGGCGAAGTCGTGGTCGTCGATGACTCCTACGCGGTCCGAATCACCGAAGTCGAGTCCTCAGCTCAGGTCGCCTCATTTTCCACAGCCAACTAGAGAACCCATGCGATGTTCGTAATTCGCCACGCTCTGGGATGGGGACTGTTCCTTCTGGCGATCTCACCCACACTCGCGCAGACGGGGGATGCCCCCGAGTCGCAGCTCCATCCATTTCACGATGTCGTGGTCGCATCGTTTGATGATGTCTGGCAAGAGGCGACTCCCGGCACCCAGCGGCGAACCTCTGGGGCTGTTCAACACCCGATTGAATGGGTGGCGGCCGAGGAGCTGATCACTCCCGGAGAGGGGGAGGCCGCCGTGTCCACGGCCACGTTTGTCTCCGATTTACCGCGACTATTGCCGACCCCCACCGCCCAACTGATGACCAAACTCCCACCAATGCTCTCAGCGCTGGACCCGATGAGGGATGTCGAAACTGGGTTGTTCCAATGGTTTTTCGGGATGCTCGGAGTCGTAGGACTCGTCGCCCTCGGAGGCGTCATTTGGATTTATCAAGTCCGCCCCGCGCTCGATGTTCGTCAAACGACTGGTCGTCTTCGGCTGTCATCGGCCCTTTCATTGCCGCGTCGCTCCGGGTTGTTCCTGGTCGATGTCGAGGATCAAACCGTGTTGGTGGCGATCGATGCCGGAGGAATCCGACATGTCGTCCCCCTCGGAGTGAGTGCCAGCGTGAAAACGACAGGCCGACGCACAGCAGCCGACAAAGCTCCGCGGACATCGTTGCCATCCCCATCCGAAGGCGTCCCAGCCACGGAGGCAGTGGCGTTTCATGACATCTATCAAGAACAGCAGGCATTGGGAGATGAGGGGGGCATTGGCCAATTGGCGTTATCCCGTCAACTCTGCCCCCTCTCCCCCACAATTAGTACTGCTTTCGGATCAGGCTCCGCTGTGGGGGAGAGGG
>JANOKO010000333.1:0-4670 GCA_031419335.1 Planctomycetota bacterium | reverse complement strand
CCCATGAACTGCGGGACATAGTGATCGGGCTGAGCGTGAAACGCTTTGACCTCGTCGGCGCTGGTGAGGAGGAACCACTGGCCTTCATCAGAAACCGCGAACTCTTCGGTCCCCTTGACCCACTTTTTGTCCTTGAGGAGTGTGACCGGGCTGTAGCCATCGAGGAGGAGTTTGTCCTTCGAGAACGCAGGCACGGGTGGGATGGCGGGAGCTTGGTTTGGAGTGATGCGCCCCACAACAGACTCGGGATGGGGTTTCGCCAGCCGAGCTTGCAATTGGTTGTTCCAGAAGACCGACTTCTCTAGCATTTGGCGGTAATCGGCGATCGACCGTGGCCCGACCGAGGTCACCAACCGTCGGGTTCCCGTCGGGTCGAGTACGAAGTCGCAGGGCCAACGGTTGACGCTGAAGCGCTTCTGCAGATCGGCGTGCTGATCGACGTTGACCGAGACGGCAACGAGGTTCTCCTGGATGTACTCCTCAAGGGGAGCTTGGTGCAGGACATTCTGCTCCATCTGCACACATGGCGCACAGCTCTCGGAGTAGAAATGGACGAGTAGGGGGCGCTGAAGCCGTTGGGCTTCCAAACGCGCAGCATTGAAATCAGTTTTCCAAACCGATGGAGCCGCCATGAGGGGGCCTGTGAGCAGGCACCATCCGAGAAGACTCAATATGGCAGTGCGCAGGGGCATAACTGCATCCCCAGTGCTTCGCGGCTTGGATCGGGCTTTCAGGGCGGAAAGTACAGCAGGCAGGACAGTCTGCGAATCGCTCGCAAAGCATCAAGGTTCCGCCCGATCCATCGAGACGGTCCTTTAGGGGTATCGACGGCTGAGGGTCGAAGGAATGCGAAGGTACATCAAGTGTCTGGATTTCGAAGCCGAGTCACTCCGTGCGTGACGGTTGTGTCTGATCCTACCTCGGGTCCGAAGAGGTCGACTTTGGCGGTTTCCCGCATTATGGGTCATCTCGGAATTCCAACAAAAAAGCCCCGCCTGATGAATCAGACGGGGCCAACCGTGTTCTTGGGGTGATAAGGAATCGAGCCGGCAATCCAAGAATGAACCCCCGGTCTTGAACACGGTACAACCGGGAAATAATCTGTGGGGATGTTGTGCATCTTATGTGCCAAAAAAACAACAGCGGCTGGTTTGACCTCTGCTCCATCGCGAACAGACTCTTTCCTGCTCCCAGAAACGCTCTTGCGTCTATCCAAGGTGTTGACAATGCAGCGGGGGTCTCCGACCTCCTGCAATGGGGAAAACATCGTCGAAAAATGTGGATCAGGTCACTTTTCACAGACCATCTGCCCGTAGGTCTTTTCTGGGTAATAGGTTAGGTAAAATGAAAATATTCCCATTCCTGGTCTAGATTCTGTTGCCACAGATGCAATACTACCTACACAGCCAGAGCGAGGGTTGGCCCGCACTTGCTCAACGGCTCAGCGATAAGCGTCCTCGGATTGTTTCTGGGGACGCTTTCGTTGTTGATACAGCCCCGTATCAGCGTACTCGCGTCGAAATGACCGAGCGCGTTTTTAGGCAGTGCAGCGGTTTGACGCAGAGAATGGGGATCTCAACTGATGCACGTTGAACTGCCGTCTGGTAGAAATTGCCGGTCTAGACCTGCAATCCTCTGAGGTTCCCGATGCTCTACATCAACGTCCAACTGCGTGTGAAGGATTCCGGCGACATCGACCGGGTGGGAGAACTCCTGCGGGCGCACGGCCGTCTGTCACGAGCTGAACCGGGTTGCGTGCGGTTTGATGTGTTCCACTCGAACAGCGATCCCGAGGTCTATCTGCTCTGCGAGTATTGGGACTCTGAGGCTGCGTTGGATCAACACCGTCTGGCCGTGGGGTACATGACGATTTACAAGCCGCAGGTGATTCCACTCGTCGATCGGTTGCCGCACATCTGTGATCTGCTGGAGTAGTAACCAGGGTTCAGGCACCCGCCTTCAGTCAGAGAGTGAAGATGGATTCTCGGAGTGCCTCTGGCTGGAATGGGAGAGTTGTCCACTGCGATCTTCTCTCCGATTGTCGATTTCGAGAACTGAGACTGCCTGCGACTTGTCGGACCTGTTCCTCCCGCTAATCTGTGGTGCTTCCCCGAGAATGGCTCGTGGAACGTGTGCAGTTCCTGTTCGATCAGAAGTGACGGAGTCCCGGCATGGTCCCGGCTGATATTCGCAAGGTGATTCTCCAAATCCTCGAGCGGATCGCGCCCGATGAGGATCTCTCCAACCTCGACGACAGCAAGCCATTCCGCGAGCAGATGGAGCTGGACAGCATGGACTTCCTCGACATCGTCATGGAACTCCGCAAGCTGTACCGCGTCCAGATTCCCGAGGCCGACTACCCGAACCTGATTTCGATGGACAGCACCGTGACGTACCTGACGCCGATGCTCAAGGATGTGCCAGCCTAGTTCACAGTAGGATGGGCAATCTTGCCCGTCCCCTTCGCGAGTGACAGCTTGCAATTCGCAAAAGTGCTTCGAACGTGAGCTAGGCCACGGTCAGGGGCGTCAGGCTGCTTTGAGGGCATCCCCTGCCGAAGGGGACAGGCAAGATTGCCTATCCTACGACGGAACCCCCCCGTGCATTACCACACCGTCATTATCGGGGCCGGCATGTCCGGGCTGGCAGCCGGGATTCGGCTGGCGTATTTCCAGAAGCCGGTGTGCATTCTGGAGCGGCACACCACGATTGGCGGGTTGAATTCGTTCTATCGGCTGCGGGCCAGGAACCACGATGTTGGGCTGCACGCGGTCACGAATTTTGCTGCCCCCGGAACGCGTACGGGGCCGCTGGCCAAGTTGCTCAAGCAGCTGCGGCTTCGCTGGGATGACTTTGCGCTGAGACCACAGGTTGGTTCGGCGGTGGTCTTTCCGGGGAAGCGGCTGCGGTTTACGAATGATTTCACGGTGCTGGTCGAGGAGATCGCCACCTCCTTTCCGCAGCAGATCGACGGGTTCCGCAGGCTGGTGGCCACGATCGAGGGCTTCGACGAGCTGAATCTGAACCAGCAGGCGGTCTCGGCGCGGCAAGTGGTCGGCGAGCATCTCTCCGACCCGCTGTTGGTCGACATGCTCTTCTGTCCGCTGATGTTCTACGGCTCTGCCACCCCGCGCGACATGGACTTCAACCAGTTCGTGGTGATGTTCAAGAGTATTTTCAAGGAGGGGTTTGGCCGCCCCTTCGACGGCGTGCGGCAGATACTCAAGTCGCTGACTCGCCACTACAAGGCCCTCGGCGGCGAACTGAAGTTGCGGCACGGAGTGCGGGCGATCCAGACCGACAACGGCCGTGCTATTGGCGTGGTCCTCGACGATGGCCGCGAAATCACAGCTGACAATATCCTGTCGACGGTCGGTTCGGTCGAGACGTTTCGGCTGTGCGGAGATTCACTCGAAGGCCAATCCGTCCCCGGCGACCACGGACCGGTCGAACAATTCGAGCACGGGGCGATTTCGTTCAACGAGTCGATCTCGGTCCTTGATTGCCAGCCGCGCGACCTGGGCCACGGCGAAACGATCATCTTCTTCAACGACTCTGAACGGTTCACCTACGACGTGCCGACCGACCCGTGCGACCTCCGCAGCGGGATCATCTGCTCGCCGAACAACTTCCAGTATGAGGACGACCGCCAGCTCGAAGACGGCATCGTTCGCATCACCGCCCTCGCCAACCCCGACTACTGGATGGGGCTCTCGCCTGATGAGTACGCAGCCGCCAAGGCCGAGTGGAGCACCAAAATCATCGACTCCGCCGTCCGCTTCATGCCCGAATTCCGCAGCCACGTCGTCGACACCGACATCTTCACACCGAAGACCATCCACCGCTTCACCGGCCACCTGAAGGGGGCCGTCTACGGAGCCCCCCGCAAGATCCTGACCGGCGACATGCCGCTGAAGAATCTGTTCCTGGCCGGCACCGACCAAGGGTTCCTCGGCATTATTGGCTCGATGCTGAGTGGGATTACGATTGCGAATAACCAGTTATTGCGGGAGTAGATCTGATGATAGGATGATCCTCGTCGGAGATGTTTCAGTCCCGAATCAGCATGCTCTAAACCTAAATCATTGCAGGCAAGATGATGCCAAACCCCCGAACCCTGCGAATTGGCGACCGAGTGCGGTTTGTCAGCATTCCCGAAGCGTGGTCAGTGCCTGGGTACAACATCCATCGCGACTCGATCGCATTTATGAAGCGATTGATACGATGTCGATTTCCTTCGCGAGTGGCAAGGTTTGATGAGTTTGGCTTCCCGTGGATTCTCGCTCGAATCAAAAGCGGCAGTCGGATTGTGTATCACCACTGGCTGATTACGGAGTTGACCGGCTGGCGGAAGGTGGAAAGCCGCGATCAGCCGGATCGCTCAGTAACGCAAGAATGACCGATAGTTCTCCATTGCTGATCGGAATCAAATGCTAATCAGCAGTTGCGGTGAGAGATGCTTGTGGGTTGCTCTCTGAGCCTTATCACTCCTATCCCAAAGGGATTCCAGCTCATAGCCGGTGGTCAGCGCAGCGCCACCACCCGACAAATTACGACAAGCCGAATAAATACCCTAGGGATTGCAGCCAATAGTCGATAAGCAGGATTCCCGGAATTGTAGTGAGGCTGATGGAGGGAACGGACTCCCGATAAAGAGCAGCTTAAATACC
>JANOKO010000332.1:0-1260 GCA_031419335.1 Planctomycetota bacterium | reverse complement strand
GCGATGTATGTGTTGCCGGTGATGGTCTGTGCCCGGTCTCGAAGTGAGGCCAAGTCGAGATAGAAGAGGGCCTTGTTGAGCACGACCGTATTGAGTCGACGTTGGGGCGCAGCGTTTAAGACAGCTGCTGCTGCCTCGATTAGCCGATCACACTTTTCCTGAGTGTCCACCACCACACCTCATCCCATTGACTAGTCATATTATGGTACGGCGTGCGTGCGGTGTCGACAATGCGAGATGAAGCGTCGCTTCGCGGGGGAGACGCACCCCAGCGGTAGTTTGGAAATCAAGCGGCGAGGAAGACACTGTCCAGTTCGCCGGTCTCATTCCGGAAGGTCCAAGTCGCGGGAAGTCGGTCGACTGCCTACGATACAGGGGGAGAGCGCCCCCTGAGAGGCCACTGACAGCCGGTGGTCGTCTCCACCTTCGATCGGGAGCAGAGCAGTGACAGATGGATTGACTCACTCGTGGGATAGGCTTCCAGCCTGTCATTCTGCCAGCGACGACAGGCTGGAAGCCTATCCCACGGCGATCCGCCGGAGCATCCTGATCGGGCTGCTCTGTTGGGTGGGTTCGGTCTCGCATGCGCTCAACGCTGCCGAAGTCCCGAGTCCCGTGGTCGAGGCCCAGCAGGCTCGCATCGCCACGATTCAGAAGGCGATGCCCGCCGTCGTGGCGATCTTCGACAATGCAGGCAAGGGAGGTGGGTCGGGGGTGCTCATCACTGCCGACGGGTACACCATCACCAACTTCCATGTGGTCGAGGGGATGGGTGGGCCGTTCATGAAATGCGGCCTCAGCGATGGGAAGCTGTACGACGCGGTGCTGGTCGGGATCGATCCGACCGGCGATGTGGCGATCATTCAGATGCTGGGACGGACTGACTTCCCTGTAGCTGAGATCGGGGACAGCGACGAAGTGCGGATGGGGGACTGGTGCTATGCGATGGGGAATCCGTTCCTGCTCGCGACCGATTATCAGCCGACCGTGACCTATGGCACGGTGGCCGGGACGCATCGCTATCAGTTCCCGGCCGGGACGTTTCTGGAGTACACCGACTGCCTGCAAGTCGACGCCTCGATCAACCCCGGCAACTCGGGAGGCCCGCTGTTCAACGCACGCGGCCAGTTGATCGGGATCAACGGACGCATCTCCGTCGAAAAGCGCGGCCGCGTGAACATTGGGGCCGGGTATGCGATCTCGATCAACCAGGTGATGAACTTTCGCGAGCATCTGATGAGCGGGCGGGTGGTCGACCAT
>JANOKO010000331.1:0-5252 GCA_031419335.1 Planctomycetota bacterium | reverse complement strand
GACCACGCTGGCCGTAGAAAAAGTGCCTGCGGCGAAACTCGCCAAGAAGTAAACGAGCTCGCGAGTCACTGAATATCCGGCAACGCCGAGGCCAACGCCTCGGCGTTGTTGTTGGGCGAGCGGCCCATCTATGATTGATATCGAACTTGCGACCCCTATCCTGTCGCTATTGGAGACTGTCGATGCCCAATACGAGTGCTGCTGGTCTCATGGAATCCGCGATCCATCAGGTGGCGATGTTCAGGTTGGCGGGGCGAACGCAGATCGAATTCACGGGAGTTGATCGAGCCTCGTTCCTGCATAACTTCTGTACCAATCACATCAAGGGGCTGACCGCTGGACAAGGGTGCGAAGCGTTTATGACCAGCATCAAGGGACGCATCCTGTTCCATGTTCTCGTCTTCGCAGCTGAGGGGAGTTTGTGGGTCGAGACTGAACCGGGACAGGCACCAACACTCATCGCACACCTGAATCGGTACATCATCACCGAGGATGTGCAACTGGCCGACCGCACGGAGGAAATGGGTCAACTGTACCTGAGCGGAGCGAGGGCGGAAGGACTGCTGTCACAGCTGTTCACGACACCGGTCACGTTGCCGACGCTCCCCGGACAATTGCTCCAGGAAGGCGTCCTGGTTCGGCGTTTTTCATGGGGATCAGCTCCGGGGTTCTCGCTGGTCGTCCCCCGAACCGCACTCGACATTTGGCAGTCAAGACTGCTCGAAGCCGGAGCAGTCGTGGCACCCCCAGAACTCTTTGAAGCCCTGCGAATTGAGGCTGGTTTCCCGAGGTCCGGCGTCGACCTCTCCGAGGACCATCTTGCTCAAGAATCCAATCGCACCAAGCTGGCGATCAGCTTCAGCAAAGGCTGCTATTTGGGCCAGGAACCGATCGCCCGCATTGATGCGCTGGGGCATGTGAACCGCTTGTTGTGCGGTGTGGTCACCGACGAACCCGCTGAGTTCCCTGCCGGATCAGAGGTTTTTGCCACTCGGGATGCCCCGACCCCGGCGGGGCTGCTCACGTCCGCAGCTGTCTGGCCATTGACCAACCGTTGCCTGGGCCTCGGAATGCTCCGCCGTGAGATCACTCGCGACGGGGCCGAGTGCTTCGTCGGTCCGAGCCGCATCCCGGCCCATGTCCGCCTCTGGTCAGGGCGGTAGGACGGGCTTTCCAGCCCGTCCCCGGACTTCCGGCAAGTGCCCGATGGATACACTCGACACAGTCCTCTGCTCTAGGGAAGTTCCTCGGCTCATGAGGACGGCCTGGAAAGGCCATCCTACGGCCGGAGGTCTTTCCTTTCGTCCCGCTGCGGTGTTACCATCATCAATGAACGCTTTCTGATGTGTTCCTCCTGCCTGTCAACTTCCTGCCTGGGTGGTCGCCGCCGTGATGCTTCGCTCCCTCACTGCACTTCTGTTTCTGGTGTGTCTCTCTCATGGAGAGGCCGCCGACCCCGTCGATTTCAACCGCGACATTCGTCCAATCTTGTCGGAGAACTGTCTCAGTTGCCACGGGCCGGATGCCTTGAAACGGGAGTCCGGGTTACGGCTGGATGTCAGTGACCAGTCGATGTGGAAAGGGGAGTCTGGCAAGGTCGCGATCGTGCCCGGGAACGCCGCCGCGAGCGAGCTGGTCCACCGCATTTCTGCGGCCTCACCAGACGAGTTAATGCCGCCGCCGGAGTCGGGCAAGAAGTTGACGCCCAAGCAGATCGAGACACTCCAGCGGTGGATCGCCGAAGGGGCCGAGTACAAGGGGCATTGGGCGTTTCTCTCCCCAGTGAAGGCCACACCCACTCCTGCGAAGATCGCGTGGGGCCATAACCAAATCGATCAGTACGTCCTCGCCGACCTCGAAAAGCAGGCACTCGCTCCCAGCCCCGAGGCCGACAAGATCACCCTGCTCCGCCGCGTCACGTTCGACCTCACCGGTCTGCCACCGACCCCCGCTGAGGTCCAAGAGTTCCTTGCCGACACCAGTCCCGAGGCCTACGAACAGCTCATCGACCGGCTGATCGACTCGTCGAAATACGGCGAGCACATGGCCCGGTTCTGGCTCGACATCGCCAGCTACGGCGACACGCACGGGCTGCACCTCGACAACGAACGGTCGATCTGGAAGTACCGCGAGTGGGTCATCAATGCCTTCAACACCAACCAGCCGTACGACCAGTTCACCATCGATCAGTTAGCGGGCGATCTGCTGCCGACCCCCACGCTCGAGCAGAAGATCGCCACCGGGTTTGTGCGCTGCAACGTAAGCACCAGCGAGGGAGGCTCGATCGATGAAGAGGTCCGCGTCCGCTACGCCGTCGACCGTACCGAGCGACTCTCGACCGTCTTCCTCGGACTCACGCTCGGCTGTGCGGTCTGTCATGACCACAAGTTCGACCCTGTCTCGCAGAAGGAGTTTTACTCGCTCTACTCGTTCTTCAATTCCGCAGCTGACCCCGCGATGGACGGCAACCGGCACGACACGCCGCCGACAGTGAAGGTCTCGACACCCGAGGACACCGCCAAGCTGGCCGACTTCGATGCGAAGATCGCCGCCAAGCAGAAGGAGGTCACCGAAGCTCTCGCCAAGGTCGAATACACCGAACCCGCCGCAGACCCCGTGCCCACCACTGGTCCGCAGGAGTTCGTGTGGATCGAGGATGGAACTCCCGCCGGAGCCAACCTGCAAGGGGACAGCCCATGGGAGTTCGTCTCTGCCCCCGACCACCCGGTGCATACGGGCACCAAGTCGACCCGCCGACTCGCTGTGGCCACGTTCAATCAGCACTTCTTCACGGGAGCCTCAGCACCGCTCAAGGTCGGCGAGGGCGACAAGTTTTTCGCCTATGTCTATCTCGATCCAGCGAACCCGCCCAAGACGGTGATGCTCCAATTCAACGATGGCGGCTGGGAGCATCGGGCCTTCTGGGGTGAGGATTTGATCTCGTTTGGGACAGGGGATGTCCCCGGCCACCGTCGGATGGGCGACCTCCCCAAGACCGGTGAGTGGGTGCGGCTCGAAGTCGAAGCCAAGCATGTTGGCCTCAACGCCGGAGCTCTCATCAACGGCTGGGCCTTCACGCAGCACAGCGGTCTGTGCTACTGGGACCACGCCGGGATCGTGACGCAGACACCGCAGGATGGAAAGGGGTTCGAGTCGCTGCTCGCCTGGGAGGCGTTCGACAAGGGCCTCGCCAAGTCCGATGTCCCCCAGCCGATCCGCGACGCGATCAAGGTCGAAGCCGACAAGCAAAACGATGACCAGAAGAAGCAAATCCGCGAATACTTTCTGGAGAACGTCTACCCCCAGAGCCGCGACATCATCGCCCCGCTGAAAAAGGAACTCACCGACCTCACTGCCCAGCGCAAGGCCGCAGACGACGCGATCCCGGTCTCGCTGGTGATGGGGGACATGCCGAATGAACGCGAGACGTTCGTCCTCATTCGCGGCGAGTACAACAAGCCCGGTGACAAGGTCACGCGCGGCACACCGTCCGCCCTGCCGAAGATGCCCGAGGGTGCCCCGAACAACCGCCTCGGCCTCGCGAAGTGGCTCGTCGACCCGTCGCATCCGCTGACCTCCCGCGTCACCGTCAACCGCTTCTGGCAACAACTCTTCGGACGCGGCATCGTCAAGACAGCTGAGGACTTCGGCTCGCAGGGGGACTTCCCGGCGCATCCGGAGTTGCTCGACTGGCTGGCCCTCGACTTCCAGGAGAACGGCTGGAACGTCAAGCGGCTGATGAAGCAGATGCTGCTGTCGGCGACCTATCGGCAGTCGTCGAAGGTCAGTGCCGAACTGGCCGAGCGCGACCCGGAGAATGTGCTGCTGGCACGCGGTCCGCGCTTCCGCATGGACGCCGAACTGGTGCGGGACAATGCCCTGGCCATCGCCGGGTTGCTCTCCCCCAAGATCGGCGGCAAGAGCGTCAAGCCCTATCAGCCGGATGGGATCTGGGAGGCCATCGCTTTTCAGGGCAGCAACACCAACAGCTACAAACGCGACGATGGCGAGGCCCTCTACCGCCGCAGCATGTACACGTTCTGGAAGCGGACCTCGCCGCCGCCCAGCCTGATGGCCTTCGACGCTCCGTCGCGCGAGAACTGCGTCGCCCGCCGCGCCCGGACCAACACGCCGCTGCAGGCTCTCGTCCTCATGAACGATGAGCAGTACGTCGAAGCCGCCCGCCAACTCGCCAAACGCATGCTCACCGAAGGCGGCTCTCAACCCGCCGACCGCCTGCGCTACGGCTTCCGCCTGACCACCGCCCGCGACCCCCACGAGCGCGAACTCGCCGTCCTCACCGCCCAACTCGCGTCGCACCTCGACCACTTCCAGACAAACGTCGAAGACGCCAAAAAACTCCTCACCATCGGCTCCACCCCCCGCGACGAATCCCTCAACCCCGCCGAACACGCCAGCTACACGCTGATCGGGAACCTGCTGTTGAATTTGGACGAGACGATGACAAAAGAGTGAGCCGTCGCCGATTTCTCCGAAATCGGTGCTTGGGTGTCTCCGTGATGATCTCTCTTGGCCGCGAGAGCGGCTGCAGCATGTAGCCGTGGGTGCAACCCACGGACACAGATCGGTCAATAATTCCAGCCGCGAGAGCGGCGACAGGAGTGTTTGTGTGATACAACCTGAATGATCCACAGCAACTGAGATCTAGGCCATGACTCTACAGCGAAAGGCGTTCAAAGAGTTTCTCCTGCGGATATCAAGAAACGAAATGTTGGCAGATGACTGGCAGAATTTCGCTGTACAGTTTTATGTTGATGAAGAGTTGGAGGGCGTCCGCCGGAGTCTGGTCGAGAAGGCGACCAGACTCCCAGAGCTGCAAGTCGGTTGGATTCCGCGTTTCTTTCAGTCGTTTGCTCAAGAGTTGAGTTACTCAGAATGTCTCCAGTTCCATCGAGTGTTCTACCGTCCCGAACTGTCCGGGTATGACGAAAATGGACTACTGAGTATCCGAGCGTCATGGTGGGACGATAACAGCCATTCGTGTGGCTATTGCGAATTCCCGAAGGATCATCCGGACTACGAATTCTGGGGATGGGTGATCGAACATCGTGCCCGAGGCGTCAAGGGGCCGGAAGAGGTCGAAAGTCTCCGCGAAGAGTTCCGAAATCGTAACAGAACTGTCCGGCTAACTTTCAGCGGTCGCATTGGACGTGAGGTAAATAGCACAGCTTTCGATGTCTCGATTTTCGCACGATTTCAATTCGGACGACCGTTCGCCACTCTGATTTGTC
>JANOKO010000330.1:0-4426 GCA_031419335.1 Planctomycetota bacterium | reverse complement strand
GTTGAGGCCGAACAGGGCCTGCTGCGGCACGACGGTTTGCGGCCGCTGCGGGTTGCTGGTGTCGGGGCTGGGGTAGTCGAATGTTCGCAGTAGGCCCGAGAAGTTGTTGCGATCGATGTAGGCATAGATCGATCGGCGATGCGAGAACGGCCTCGTCTCGATCTCGACTGGACGACCGGCCAGGCGGTCGTCGAGGAGTCCGGCAGCTGCGAGGAGCGAATCCCGCATCTGCTCGAACTGGAACCGTCGGCGGTTCTGTCGCCAGAGGAGGCGGTTCTCGGGGTCGAGTTCCCGAGCCTTGGCGTTGTCGACGATCGACTGACGGTAGGTCGATGACAAAACCACCTCGCGGATGAGGGACTTCGTCGACCAACCCGAGTCGATGAACCGCGTCGACAGCCAGTCGAGCAACTCCGGATGTGTCGGCGGATCGGTCCGCACGCCGAAATCGCTCGGCGTGTTGACCAGTCCATTGCCAAACAGTTGCAGCCACACGCGGTTCACAAACACGCGGGCTGTCAGCGGGTTGTCGGGGCTGGCGATTGAGCGAGCGAGTTCGAGACGACCGCTGCCGATCTTGAACGCCGGGCTCTCATTCCCCGCGATGATCCGCGGCATCCGCCGTGGCACGCGCGGCCCGTGTCGACCCGGATTGCCGCGTTCGAAGACCACCGGCTCCATCGGGTTGTCGTTATCGACCAGCACCATCCCATGCGGCGGCGATCCGGGCGAAGTCACCATCAGTTCGGCGACTTTCTTCTTCAGTTCCCGGGCATGATCCCGCTGGTCGCGCCCGATGAACCGCTCGAACTGATCTCGTGGAATCGCCCCCGGAGAACCCTCCCCGTACAACACTTGCCGCAGTTGTTCTGCATCTGCCTCGGGGAGGGCGGTCAGTTGCGGAGCTGCGGCCTGCTCGCGCTCCCAGCGCTCGCGGACCCCGTTGAGGACGCGCCCATAAACCCGCACGACATCCACGTAGTTCTGCGGCGGCTGGTCCTTCAGGGCTTGTTGCAGCGCGGGATGGCACTGCTGCGACGACCAACTATTGACTCGCTCCAATGCCGCCGACGCGAAGCCCTCGGCGGGCAGTTCCCGCAGCGCGACGAGGGCGAACCAGACGCGGTTCTCGGGCCGGGACTGCTGCTGGACATATTCCTCCCAGCGGTCGATTAGCTTGTCCCGCAGTGGCGGTTCGATCTTGACCTCCACCCCCGCGGGCACCAGTTTGGCTCGCTGAGCGAGCGCCAGCAAATAGTCGCCGATGCGGTTGCGAGACTGCGAGCTGAACTCGGCATACACCGAGTCGAGGTAGTCTGTCACGTCCTTATTCCGCTTGGCGAATTCGGCGGCAAACTGCTGGTACTCGGGGGCAGCAGTGTCGGCCTCACCCACCTGCGGCAGTTCCTCCGGCTCCCGGCTGCTCGCAAAGACCCCGTAGAGGGAGTAGTAATCCTGTGTCGGAAGCGGGTCGTACTTGTGATCGTGACAGCGGGCACACCCGAGTGTCATGCCCATCACGCCGCGCGTCACCACATCAATGCGATCGTCGATGATCGCATGCGTGTCATTGAGGAATTTCGGTCCCACGGTCAGGAACCCCATCGCTGCCAGCGCCGAGTCTCCCTGCGGCAGTTCCAACTTATCGGCGGCGAGTTGCTCGATCAGGAACCGGTCAAAGGGCTTGTCACTGTTGAAGGCATTGACGACATAGTCGCGGTACGTGTACGAGAACGGGAACCGCCGCTCCTCCGTGAACACGTATCCCTTCGTGTCGGCATAGCGCGCGATATCGAGCCACAGCCGCCCCCACTTCTCGCCATAGCGGGGCGAGGCGAGTAAGCGGTCGACGAGGTCTGCGTCGGCTGTGGATGATGGGTCGGCAACGTACGCTTCGATGTCCTCGTAGGTCGGGCGGATTCCGAGTAAGTCGGCATACAAGCGGCGGATGTACGTCGCGCGGTCCGCCTCAGGGGAGAGGGCGAGTTGCTGTGGCTCCAGCTTCGCGAGTATGAACCGGTCGACGGGTGTGTGGACTCGATCCAGCGTCGCCACCTGCGGCGGCACGGGCTTGGCGATCGCTCGGTAGGCCCAGTGAGTCTGCGCCGTCGCGTGAAAGTCGATGTCCCCATTCTCGCGTCGCGGAAACGCCACCACAGGCTTGGCCCCAGTCGGTGCATCCGCTGGCCACGGTGCCCCCTGCTTGACCCACTCCGTCAGCAGATCAATTTGCCCCTGCGGCAGTTTCCCCTTGGGCGGCATCTGCGTGTCATTCGGGTCGTACTTCAGCACCTGCAACAGCCGACTCTGATCTGGCTGTCCCGGCACGATGAGGTCCGGAAACACCGACTCCCGCAAATCGAGCCGCACATCCCCTTGGTGCTTGATCGCTGTGTGGCACTCATAGCAGCGCTCGGCCAACAACGGGCGGATCTGTTCTTCAAAGAACTTGATCTGCTCGGCAGTCGGCTCGGCAGCGCAGGCAGGAACTCCCACCGCGATGACCAAGATAGCCGTCAGCGTCAGTATTCCAAGAGTCCGAGACAGGGGTAATGACATGGCAAGCAGCTGGGAGGGAAGGGCTGCAAACAGGCGGGAGTCCACGCTCCCGGAGGAACGTAGCTGGAGTGAATTCTAGCCTCCCATGAGTCTGGAAACGAGAGGGATCGCTGTAATTCTGCAATTCACAGGACAGTCTGCGACCTGCGCCGGTGTGCGTGACGATCTGCCAGGAGTGTCTTGTGCCCAAACCAGCACAAACTCACTTCGGCGCTGCGTCTGTATTTGGCATCGTTGTCGCACGGGGAGTCACTCCAATCAAGACCTGGATTGCCAAAAAGATTCCCAGGGGCAGGAATAAAACCACCCAACCAGCGATCATTCCGCGTTTGAACCAGACACCCTGCAGTGGACGCACGAGAGTACGGATTTCCACGTCGTGCAGGTTGGCACCAGTCAGTTCCCGGATGACCACCGCGCGGCGTTGATTGGGCACCGAGGTCAGCATCTCGGATTCTCCTTCGATTAGAATTGTCGCCGACCGGCGCTGGTAGTTCTCGATGATCCCTTTGATTGCCTCCTGGCCCTGCGGAGTCAGTTGATGAATCTCATGTGCGTCATCGACAGTGAACGCCTCCTCGGTCAGCACGAACCCCGCCACTTCCGATTGCTTCTGTTGTGTGTCGCGGGGATCGAACATTCGCCCGACAATCAGCAACCCCATCAGCCCGAACATCGTGAAGAGCAGCAGCCCGCAGCCGACCGTAGTCATGTGTGTCTTAAATTGGCTGCGTTCAGAGGTCGACTCGAACTGGAGTTCCACAGTCCGCCGCCGGACGAGGGAACGCCGGGCCGCATCGAGCAGATCAAAAGCCCGAACAGCTTCGCTCCAGGGAGTGACTCCGGCTGGCAAGTGATCGGGTTCTCTGACGGGATCGTGTGAGGGAGTTGGAGCCATCGGCGGCAACTCCACCGCCTGGCAATTGATCGTCAGCGTGGGAGCCGTGTCTCCTTCCCACAGCAGCACGAAGGAACCCAGCTCGGTCGTGATGGTCAGTTCTGACCGCGCTGCGCCCCCGCCTCGAAAAGCCCACATGGCGTCCGGCACTCCTTCCCCACTCAGGCCCACCGAAGCGGTGGAAATCCCATGGGCCGAGACACCGGAGTGAATCGCCGTAACCCGCCGATAGTCGCCCCCTGACAAATACCGCAGCAAGTCAGCATCGTGCAGCCATGCCGCTTCTGCAGTCGCTGGGGTGAATGCTGGACCGTCTGAACCCGTGCGCTCCATCTGCAAGTGCAGCACAGCCCCGAGTTGACCGGTGATCAACTGCCGCTTCAGTTCCACAACCGCAGGGGACTGCCGCAGCGGCCACACTGCGCGCAAGGTCTCGGGGAACTCATCGTCCAGTGGAATCTGTGCATAGATGAAGTCCGAGCCCAGCACCGCTTCCGGAATGAGCCAGACCAGAAGACTGCGTCGGACCAGCAACGCGGCGATCGTCGAAGTGACCGGCACCGCCCCTGAAGCCAAGACGATATCGACTTTCACGGGGGCCTCCGTCCGGAGGTCCAACCAATGTCGCGCACTCGATGGCAACTGCTCAGGGCTCACCGTCCCGCCCACGGCCGCCAACTCACCTTGCCACTGCGCGACCATGCCCGACAATCGAGAAAACGTATTGTCATCCGCAATCACGGCGAAATTCATGGCGGCTTCAGTTGCAATCAGAACGGCAGGCGACTCGATGCCGACTGTCCGCCGAGAGTGTCGCGGAAGCAGAGTTGTATGGCAAATGGCCGGTGGACATCAGACATTTGCCAAAAAAAAAAGCGACCACCCCCGCCGCCAACCCGGTCGCGGGAGTGATCGCTCAAAGAGGGACGCGGCGGATGGCCGTCGCACCGCATCCCGACGCTCAATATG
>JANOKO010000329.1:0-4028 GCA_031419335.1 Planctomycetota bacterium | reverse complement strand
CCATCGAGTTCTGCAAGAATCTGACGGAGTTCGAACAGAAGGCCAACCGTTTACCGACGGATTGGAAATACGCGCTGCCCACCGAAGCGCAATGGGAGTACGCCTGTCGCGCGGGAAGCAATACGGCCTACAGCTTCCCGGGGAATGAATCGCAGTTGGGGGAGTATGCGTGGTTGGGCGGTGCTTCCGGTGATGGGAACGCGAAGACCGAGCGGTACGCCCACAAGGTGAGGCTGAAGGGTCCGAACGCGTGGGGTCTGTACGACATCCACGGAAATTTGTCGGAATGGTGTCAGGACTTTTACGCGGTCAAGCTAGTAGGCGGCACGAATCCCAAAGGGCAAGTAAATGGCTCGGAACGGGTGTGCCGGGGCGGGAGCTGGTACTTCTCCTCCGGGGAATGCCGGTCGGCGAGCCGTGCAAAGAACCAACCGCTTTACTGGAGCTATAGCCTGGGGTTTCGCGTCTGCCTGAGTTCGGACTGAGCGGGGTAGCACCGGTTGGCTCGCTTTGGAGCCTACCGGTGTGCCTTGGCACAAGAGGGATTAGCACCGGTGGCTTGTGCGTTCCAACCTCCTCGACTGCGCCCCCCGGTAGACCCAAAGCAGTCAACCGAGGCCACCCTACGACACCTCTGAACACACTTAGAACTCACCAGCCGCGAGCAATTGGGATCGCAGTTCGCGACGGCGGCTGCTGTTCATCTTCAAGAGTTCCACGGTCGCCCGCCCCGTGGGAGCCGTGCCCACGATCTCCGCTCCGCGAAGTTCAAAATGCTCGTTCCACTGTTGCCGCCGGGGATGGAATAGCGGGACCACTTCGCGAGTCACGACATCAATGGAACTCCGATTGGGGCCTTTCAACAGGTTGCAACGGTCACACGACAGCCCCAAATTACTGGGCGAATCGTCGATGCCATGCTGCCGGGCCATGATGTGTTCTACGTGGAAGGTGAGGTCGAGGGCGGCTTGTGGCAACCGACAGTACTCACATCACGAGCCCGCACGATCCACAACCACTCGGCGGAGTGCTGCATCCATCACTTCACCGGGAGAGAGCTTGCCGCGCCAGGGATTTGAAAATGCCCAGCAAGTCGGCGTCCTCGATCAACGCCTCGTATTCGGATCGCTCGGCGAGTTCCAACAGCCCCTCGTTGGCCTTTTCAGCCAACTCTCGGACCCGAGCTTGCGCGGTCGTGTCGAATTCGATGGAGAGAATCCGCCGGGCCACCTCGGGGGTCAAACACTCCGCCACCGACCCGAGAATCGGTTTTGGATGCGATGATTGCGCGGAGATGACCATGCCTTGAGTGTACCAGAGTGGAGTCACGGATGAAAAGATCGCGTGACCCAAGTCATCGCTTTGGCGGGGTGTCCCAGCATCGCTTTGGATGTCTGGGTGACGCAGGAACTGGAGGGGTAGAGAAGCGAGCGTGTCCTGGGTAACCTCTTGTTGTTCCACAACCCAGACGCTCAAAGCAGCATCTGGGCCGCCCTGGGCTGGGTTGTGGAACAACAAGAGGCTACATTGGACAATCTCTCCATTCAATCCAAAGCGGCAACTTAGGGCACCCCGCGATGCCGAGAATCGCAGAGAATGAATTAGACAGAACGCTATCGTTGAGGCACTGCTTGCCAGATGGCTGCCAACACGACGCAGCCGCCCCAGACAACCAGATTGGCCACGACCTGCCGCGTGAGGCTGTGACTTTTAGCGAGCAGCAGGCCTTCGAATAGGACCACCAGGACCGAGCCGGAACAAAACACGATCAATGAATTCTGGCCACAGAGAACCAGCCAACGGATCGGCCATGTCTTCCATAAACCTTGGGATTGATCCGGTAATGCAATGTAAGCGAGAACGATCAAAGCCAGGAGGTGCAGAATACGCAACGAACCCAGGGTGGTCTTGTCGATCAGGGGGATTTCTTCAGACGGTAACCAGAACTTGGCTACAAACGCCCCTTCGACAATGACCAGCGCGGCGATGGGCCAGAACCAATGTCCCGCTGCCAGCATTCGACCGGACCGGAACGACTCGTACAACAGTATTCCCAAGGCAAACAGCAACTGCCATGCACACGGATGGAAGGCCGTGATCTGGCTCCAGTTCCCCAACGGCGATGCATTTCTCCAGTCAACCTGCGCCGCACCGTACAACATCAACGACGGTCCGACCAACAGGCTCCAGTGCCTGGCCCGCAGCCACAGCATCGTGGGCAGAACGACCAGCAGCATGACATACAGCGACAAGATGCCCGCCACTTGGGAACCGCCCTCAATGGCCCGTAAACTTTGCCAATCCGGTGTCAGCCACGTGCCCCGCTGTAACCACAATGACCATCCGTCGGCGGAGGCCCGGTCATGCTGTGCCAGGTAGCTCTGGATGATCGCCAGCGCCAGCAGTGTGATGGCACTGGCCACAACGAGTTGGCAGGCACGCCCGATGGCTTTCCTCTGGCAGATCAGAAAACCCCGTGTCTGGAGAACCTTTCCATAGGCTATCCCACACACGCAGCCCGACACGAACACGAAGACCTCCGCCATATCGGAGAACCCGAAATTCCGGGGCGTCCATGAAGCCAGTTCGTTGTGGCGAAAGTGGTCCGTGTGCATGCAGAGCAAGGCCACCCCGCGAATCAGGTCGAGGCGAAGATCTCGCTGGGTTGGCTGGCTTGGCAGATCAGTCGGGGGCTTGTCGGAATCCATTGCACCTCCCGAGCCAGGAACACACACGCAGCCCCCGGCTATTTGACCAGCACGGGCACCGTGAACACTGCATGCCCCACCCCGTCATGCCGAAGCCCGATGCCGCAATTGCCTCCGTGATTCTCTCCCGGTTTCGAAGTGACGCGAAAGACGCGTGTCTCCACAGCGTCCAGTGTGTTCGCGGAGGTTTGCTCGAAATCAAAGTCCTGTCCAATCTTTTCTGTCGAGACTCCCACCCATGCCGCTGGAGGAGCGGAGACGGAAACGGTCCCCTCCCCACCACTCTCCAATATCACTCGTTGAGGCACTGCACGCCAGAGATCGACAATCCATGCGTGGATGGGAAGACTGGCTGTCTGATTCCTATGGCTCGAATCGCCCGACTGACTATCCACATGGATGCTACTGTGAAAATCCCCGATGCGTCCACGCAACGACAGCGAAGCCTTCACCGTGTGCGACGCCCCGGCGGGAATCGAGACCTGCGCCTGATCGATGGCCGTACACCCGCACCCGGCTGTGATCTCCACTCGCTGTGTTTCTTTCGATGCGTTTCGCAGATCAAAGGTAAAGTCCAATGACTCCATGCTCAAGGCGACTTCCCCCAAATCGACCACCACGGGCTCGATGTGGATGGGAGCCGGGGCGGATGTCCCCGTACCTTCCGTCTGCGATTGAGTACAGCCGGAACAAGTGGACAACCCAATCAGCAACACGAACAGCAGCATTGTCGGCTGGAAAGTGTTCATCAATGTCGGCCCCCCCTCTGACTTGTGCTTTAGCGAGCGGAACATGAAACGATTAGTAGCCTGGACCCCTAGGTCCGGGCGGAACGGACCTGGGGGTCCGTTCTACGGGTCGATGATCACTGACCGCTCGCCTTATGATTTGGCTCGAAACAACTTCCCGATTTAATTTTGAACAGAAGGTAACGAAGGAAACGAAGAGCCTTTGGATTGATCCCTTCGTTCTCTTCGTTACCTTCTGTTCAACTCCTCCGGGTGAAACAGGGAAGTTGTTTTGGTCCATGCCCTTAACTCTTCGGCGGCTCCACTGACTGCAAAGCCGGCTTCGCCTGTCGTTTAATGAGCCACCAGACCAGACCCGGCAAGGCGATGACGTTGCCCCAGAAGAACCAGAATCTCGCCGGATTGTTGACCAGCACGCGGGGCTTTCCAGGCAGCACCGGCTCCGGAGCCACCGCGAATCCATCCAACTGCGAAAGCCGAGCCACATCGTCGATCGTGAGCGCCACCGCACGCGTTGTGACGTAGTTCTTGTGGACCGCCCCCGTCGCGTCGATCACTGGGGTCTTGGGCG
>JANOKO010000328.1:0-1545 GCA_031419335.1 Planctomycetota bacterium | reverse complement strand
CAGCTCGACCTCACCAGTTGGCGGACGACCCTATTGCTGGACGAGAAACGGCACATCGATTCGTTCGATGTGTCTCCGGATGAGACGCGGATCGCGATGATCTCGGTGCCCAATGAGCTGGGCATCTCCATGGAGGGGCGGTCGCGAGTTGACATCCTGGACAGAGCGACTTCAAAGGTCACACCGCTGCCGGACGACCTGTGGCGGAAGGAGGCTCCCTCGCCGTTTGGGTGGCTGCTGGAGCCGACCTGGTCAGGCGATGGACGACATCTGGCGTTTTCGGTGGGATTCGATGGATACCCGGCAGAGCTACTAGTGGCCTCGTGGAACGGAGACACGCCGCAGCTCCGGCGGATGCCTCGACCGAAGGACGTGTACTTCGACGGCGGGATCACTTGGCGCGGAATGACGGATGAGGTGTGCTACCTCGGCGACGTGCGGGCCACAGTCAAGGTGTGTAGCGTTCAAGGACTCCTGACCGACTCGCTCACCGCCAAAGTCCTCACCCCGGATGACACGGTGATCCATGCGTTCAGCTTTGATACCCAGGGCGAACAACTGGGCCTCGTGCAGACCGGGTTAACCTATGCGCGAGATGTGTTCTTGAGTGGTACTGGAGAGACGACAGCGGTGCGTCTCACGAATGTGAACCCACAGGTCGACACCTGGAAGCTCCCCCAGCTCTCTCGCGTCACGTGGAAGGGAGCAAACGGCGACTCAGTCGAGGGCACCCTCGAACTCCCTCCGGACTACCAGCCGGGCACCAAACTGCCACTGATCGTCAACCTGCATGGCGGACCGACCGGGGCGGAATATTACGGACTCAAATGCTCGATCTACGGCCATACGCTGTTCGCCACCCAGGGGTTCGCACTCTTCAGTCCGAACTACCGCGGCTCGACTGGGTATGGCGACAAGTTTCTCGTCGAACTGATCGGACACGAGAACGAGATCGAGGTCGAGGATATCCTCAAAGGGGTCGACGCCATGATCGAGCGCGGGATCGCCGACCCCGAGCGGCTGGGCGTGATGGGCTGGAGCAATGGAGGCTATCTGACCAACTGCCTGATCACCGGCACTGACCGCTTCCGGGCTGCCAGCAGCGGGGCGGGAGTGTTCGACATGACCATTCAGTGGGGCGAAGAGGACACACCCGGACATGTGATTAACTACCTTGAGGGTCTCCCCTGGAAAGAGCCAATTGAGTACCAGAAAACCTCTCCGCTCTATCAACTCAAAGACACCTTCCGCACCGCCACTTTGATTCATGTCGGCGAACGAGACGAACGTGTGCCCGCAACGCACAGCCGCACTCTCCATCGCGCCTTGCACCACTATCTCAAAGTCCCCACCGAACTCGTCGTTTACCCTGGCGCGTCACACGGTTTGACGTTCTATCACCATCGATTGGCGAAAATGAAGTGGGATCAAGCTTGGTTTGAGAAGTATTTGAAAGCGACCAACTCCGGGCGTTGACGTGTCAGGCTCATTGGGGCTGTGGCCGAGCAGCACGTGCAGACTGGCCGGAATCGTCGTCGGCTGGAT
>JANOKO010000327.1:0-2090 GCA_031419335.1 Planctomycetota bacterium | reverse complement strand
CGGTCAGGTCCTCGACACGCGGCACTTCCTGGAGGGCCTGGTAGATCGGCACCGTGCCGATCGGCACCGGGCTGGCCTTGATGATCGCCTCCCGAATCCGGTCGATATCGCCGCCGGTGGAGAGGTCCATGACCGTGTCGGCCCCCCAACGCTCAGCCCACTTGAGTTTCTCGACCTCTTCATCGGTGCTGGAAGAGACCGGCGAGGCCCCCATGTTGGCGTTGATCTTCGTCTTCGAGGCCCGCCCGATCGCCATGGGATCGAGTTGGTAGCTGAGATGCACCTTGTTGGCCGGGATCACCATCCGACCGGCTGCGACTTCATCGCGGACTTGAACTGGCGAGAGGTGGCCTTCGCGTTCGGCGACGCGGGTCATTTCGGGAGTGATGATACCGAGACGGGCGGATTCGAGTTGGGTGCTGGGGAAGAAATCAGTAGGCAGAAAACTGAGATGCCGCTCGGTTCCATCGGCTTGTTGGAACACAACGTTCCCTTGACTGGGGTTTATCCCCAGTGGCTGCGATCCTTTCAGGATCACACAAGAGAACCACCCCTCTGGCAAGAAATCCCAAGCCGTCTTCACACTCGGCTGCGGCATCCCCGGCGTATCGGGCGAGGCGAACGTCCACTTCCCCTCGACTCCGGGCGCAATCTGAGCCTTCTTCGCAAAGCTGCCTGGAGATGTCCCCGCAGCGGTCGAAGAGGGGTTCAGTCCCAGTGGCGGCAATGCGTAGGGCTTCATCGAGTTCTCGTGGGTCATCGCAATGGTCCTGGCGGGTGAAAGCCGCAGTCCGTGTGGCAGTGTCGCCACAAATCTTGATCGGAGAAGACTCTCCGATCGGTTGGGAATCGTAGCTGGATCAGACTTCCCTGCCAACAGGCTCGACCGTATCAATCAGTTCTGATCCGGTCCGGTGGGTGTGCTGCCACACGAAATACTTGATACACGCACAAACCCTCTCCAAACGCGGTCTGCTCTCGCAGTTGCGGGGCCCACTTCGACACCTCGACTTGCTTCTCGGCGGCTACGTTATCCCAGGGGGCATACACAGCTTGCGGGGTGATTGGGACTGACTCCAGTACACCCGCATTGACTAATGCATCAAACCGCGAGGGATGCACGAAGTCGGTGTACCGGTATGTGGTGCGATACCGGAGAATTTCGCTCCAGTTGACGACGATGTGCGTGATCCCGCGCTCGCGCCAGCGGTCGAGGATCTCCTTCACGGGCCGCAGCGGTTGATCTGCGGCGGGGGTGTTGGGCTGGCCCACGCTGCAGTCGGTCTCGAAGATCGAGTGGTCGAAGACGGTGTTGTATTCGTACGGGAATGCGGCATCGAACATCTCAGCTTCACCGACAAACAGGACTTTGTCGGTGGGAGCCAAGTGCAGGCTCTCGACGAGGGCAATGCATGGTGTCCTAGTCAAGCCGCCGAGTGACTGCATCTGCATCAGGTACGAGTTGTTCCCCCCGAGCGGGCTAGTCGCCAAAGCAAGGTTGAACAGCACCACGGAGAAGACGGGTATGGCGATCACTCCCCGGATCACGGCGTAGACCTCCCACGAGCGGTTCGGCATGAACTCCTCGACCGATTCCCACAGCGCCGCCAGCCCGGCCCCGGCGAGTAGACTGAGTAGTGGCAGCATCGGAACCCAGAACCGGTCAATTCGATGCGTGAAATATTGCCATGTGAAGAAGAGCCACAGCGAATACGCCACCGCGAGAACCAACAAGCTCAGGGGTAAAAACCCCTGGGCTTTGAGCGTCCGTGAACGCCAGATTGCGTAGATGGTGGAAACTCCTAGCGCTAAATACAGTGCCGACTGCCAGTCGCTCCCGAGGAACACATCCCACAGCCGACCGCAGGTATCATGCACGACCCAACCCGGACCAGTGATGTCCTTCAATGGCAGCGGGTGTCCGGCCTTCCACTTGGCGTTTGAGGCGTCGTCCCAGTCGGCTCCTCCGAAGACGGAATAGAGCAGCGGGTAAACGGGGTTACCAGTCTCGCATAGGTTCTTCCCCAGCCAAGGACCGAACGTGGCGAGCACGCCGAGGGTGTAGAGGACGGCGATGCGAATCGTAGGAC
>JANOKO010000326.1:0-3916 GCA_031419335.1 Planctomycetota bacterium | reverse complement strand
TTTTGTGTTGGCTAGTAACGTCTTTTGCCTTGTTTCCGCGATTCGCAGTAAGTTTTTCATGGTCGCGTCGTTGAAAGGACCTGGGTCTCCCTGGAGTGTCTGCCTGGCTTCCGCAACCATCAGATCGGTGCTTCGGTCTGCATCGACGGCCGCCTGGATGGTCGCTGCCAATGCATACAGTTTCAGTTGCGGATTCGTTACGAGTTTGGCGGCTTGAAATCCGTCGTCAACTTGCCCGAGTCGAGCATGCGCGTGAGCCATTTTGTCGGCAGCATGACTGATGGCCGACTCTGATTTGATCTGTTTGGAGGACTCGACGGCCCTCAACAGCCATTGTTCTGCCGCAGCGCGATCCCCGTCAGCCGCAACGGCGACCGTCGCAAGCCAAGCCATCGAGACTACCATCGATAAAAGTGTTCGTGTCATCATCGCCTGTCGCCTGTGTTGATTGATTGGAATGCTCTGTGGAAATGGTAGCAGCAATGAACCTGATACATCATCTTGATCTCGTTGATCTCGTTGATCTCGTTCCCAAGCTCCGGATCTCAACCTTGCACACATGTCTTGCCTGCCAGGGCAATGTACGTGGCCCAGGGCAAACTGAAGTGGGGTAGCCCCGGTTGAGTCACTATGGACTCTACTGGGGTGGCTTGGCCACACGAGGTCCTTGCACCGAGGGTTCGCTCTGGGCGAACCTCTGGTGCCGCTGGCACACCGGTAGTCCCCAAAGCGGGTCAACCGGTGCTACCCTGCTGGGGCGATGACGGTTCGTGTCGGCATGGTTTGCTCCTTGGATGAAGGATTCTTTCCCAGGAGCAAGCGGGTGTCTTGGAAAGAATGGTGTCGCTACACGGTTCGCATTTAGCGAACTTTGGCCTTGTCTGTTCGTGTTTTACGAACTAAAATGAATCGGAGTGCCGATCACAGGAGCAGGAGCGGATGCGGGTCATCTCAAAAACACGACTTCGAGAGTTTTGGGAGACTCCCGGACACGAGGACTCCGAAGGGCCTTTGCGTGCGTGGCACACTCATGTCAACCACAAAAGCGTGGTGTGGCATTCATGTGCGGACGTGAAGGTCGAGTTTGGATCGGCGAGCCTGGTCGGAAACTGCGTGGTGTTCAACATCGGGGGGAACAAGTACCGGCTGGCAACTCGCATTTTGTATCCGAGCCAGAAGATCTTCATCCTGAAGTGCATGACGCACGCCGAATATGATGAGGACAAATGGAAGGCCGAATGCGGTTGCTTCGAGCCTCCCCCTTCAAAGCCCAGCAAGACAACCAAAGCAGTCACTGAAGAGACGAAAACGGCGAAGCCAAAGAAACGGTCAACCTGACAAAGGCGACTCAGATACAATTCCTCCGGAGCAACAACGCACTGGAGTACACCACTACAACGGTAACCAAACAATGGCGACCAAGACACAATTCCGGCTGAAGGGGAAGAGTCGAGACTCCTACATAGAGCTTGTGCTCGATTTCCCCTTGGCGTCGATCAAATCCGATGAGCACCTTGCCGAAGCACAGCGTGTCATGGACGGACTGCTCACTCGTGATAAGTTCGACGAAGGCGAAGAGACCTACCTCGACGCCTTGAGCGACCTCGTGGGTTCTTACGAAGACGAGCATCATGCCATCGAGCCAGCGTCCGACGCCGACATGCTTTGCCATCTGATGGAAGCCAAGGGGGTGTCTCAGGTGAAATTGAGCCGGGACACGGGTCTGCCCAAGTCCACGATTTCTGAGGTGCTGGCCGGAAAAAAGCCGTTCAGTCGAAAGATGATCCACACACTAGCGGAATACTTCCATGTCGATGTCGGTGTGTTGGCGACGAACATCTGACACCAGTTTCAATAGCTCAGACGATCCGGCTGGGTGGCCGGGTCTGAGGCTTTGCGAAGGCCCGGAACGGAGGACGTTTAACCCCACGTCTCGGTGTGGGCGCGGCGCGACAAGGGCTCATCACGCGGAATGATGATGGCGACTTTGGGCAGAGAGCAGTTTCATGATCTCTCTTCAGTGAGCTCCCGAGCGGTCAGCGGTCAGCCAGAAAGCCGAGGCAAAACCTTCTGGCTGACCGCTGAAAGCTCACGGCTCGCGAGTTCAGCGAATCAGTCCCAGCAGTTCCTCGAGCGTTTCGGAGGCGACGGTGATGGTACGGGCGTTGGCGGAGAAGCCGCGTTGGGCGACGATCATGCGGGTAAATTCGGTGGCCATGTCGACGTTGGAGCGTTCGAGTTGTCCGGACCGAATGGTTCCTCGGTCGCCCGCTTGACCCGTGCCGATTTCCGGATCTCCGGCGGAGGCTGACGCCGAGTAGAAGTTATCGCCGACACCCAGGAGGCCATCGGGGTTCCGGAAGGAGGCGATCGCCAATTGGGCGAGCGGGATTGCCCGGCCGTTGCTGGCGACCCCTTCAACTTCGCCGGTCCCATTGATTCGCACCGAAATGAGTTTTCCGGGGGAGAAGCCATTCTGTTGGGCGGAAATCGAGGAAGACGAAGCGAGTTCGGTCAACCCCTGCAGCGAGTTGGGATCGCCGAATCCAAACCGCATGACTTGGGGCGTGGGGATTCCGGTGAAGGAGAACGACAGAAAGAGGTCTCCGATTCCGGTGGCCCCGGCCCCGGCGAATGAACCATCGGGATTAAAGGTGATCCGCTGCACCGAGCCATCGACGACGGTGCCATCGGCGGCATCCAGACCGGCTGTCATGGTCCAAGAGGAATCGGCTTGCTTTTGATAGGTCAGGTTAACGACATGGGCACCGCCGCGAATGTCGAAGACCTGAATTCCCCCCTGCACACGATCCCCATCCTTGCCAACTGCGGTGACGACCATCGGATTGTTGGTCAGCCCCATGTTGCCTTGATTGGAGGGGCCGTTGCTCAAAGTCATCGACATCAAAGACGGCCCTTGGCTATCAGCGGTCATCACGATCTTGCCAGCGGCATCGAGCGCGGCTCCGGCGCTGTTGTAGGTCGTGTCGATGAAGCTGACCAAGTCACCCAAGGTCGATGTCGGTGCCACGTTGAAGTTGGCGGAGATTGGATTGCCGCTCGACTCCGCTCCCACAATCTGAATGAGATCCCCTGAGACATAGGACTGCGTCAGCCCATCGAGTTGATTCAATGGAGTCGTTCCAGTTGCGGGCACGCCTCCCACCGTCCAGGCCTGGAACGACTGCAATTGTCGTTCGACGGGGCCGGTTGCTCCGGCTTGCAGGGTGCCAGCGATGTTCACGAAATCGGTCCCCTGGCCTCCGATCGCTGCACCAAAAGGGATTCGAATACTCGAGTCTCCCGGGAATTGGAAGCCGGCGTTCAGTCCTTCGGGTTCGCCGAGCGCGCCGAATCGTTGGACCTTGAACCCCGTTGCCGGATCGACCAGCGAACCTTGTTCATCCACGCGGAAGGAACCGGCTCGGGTATAGACCTGTCCCGCCGGCCCCCCATCGACGACAAAGAAGCCATCTCCTTCGATCGCCATATCGAGCGGATCACCGGTTGGCTCCAGTTCGCCCTGATTGAAATCGACATCGATGCTGGCGACTTGGACCCCTTTCCCGACTTGGGCGGTGTTGATGCCCTCGTAGAGCAAGTCGGAGAAGAGGACGCGCCGCGACTTGAAGGCAGTCGTGTTGGCATTCGCGAGGTTGTGCCCCACCACCTCCAACATCTTCTCGTGGGCATTCAGTCCGGAGACACCAATCTGCAAAGTGTTCGGCATCGTATTGTTCCTTGAGGATGGCGTGGATGTTTTCGTGCGCGCTAGTGATCTCGAGTGTGTGCATCACCACAGAAGGCAGCGTCCCGCTGCTGCCCCCTCTCCCCACTGGCGGCACGACGTTTAGAGAGAACATGGCTGTGGGGAGAGGGCTGGGGTGAGGGGATCCGAGCGAGCGGCGTGGCCCCC
>JANOKO010000325.1:0-6200 GCA_031419335.1 Planctomycetota bacterium | reverse complement strand
TAGGACGGCCTTTCCAGGCCGTCCTCGAGTGATGTTCGGCTCATGAATGGCAATGAGTGGGGGGCTCGCGACCTTCGCGAACCAGACAGGACGGGCTGGAAAGCCCGTCCTACTCCCGCGACAATGTCCACTTCACGACGGCGGGCACTTTGGTCTTGCGGCGGAACTCTAACACGGTGTTCGGCACCACACGCCCGAACTCCGGACAGTACCGGCCCTGGGTCGTGGACAACACCCCTTCGGCTCCTTCGAAGACGATCTTCACTCGCTGATCGCCAACTTGCAGGATCACCTCGGGTGAGGACAATTCGATCACCTGCACCTCCGGATGCAGATGCAGTCGCGAGACGAGTTCGTGTTCTCCGCTGCCCCACAGGACATCCATGCAGGCCCATGTCCCGTCGTCGCGACACTCGAAGTGCCTCGCCACCACGGGAACGCCGATGCGGCGATAGGCGTTGTGACTCGCCTGGCACCACCAGTTGCCACTCTGATGCCCATCATCGAGATGCAGCGGGTGACCGCGATAGCCCATTCGGAATTTTCCCCACACATCACACTGGCTGATCCCATCGATCTCCAACGTGTTGTGCGCGGCTGTCGATCGACAGTATTGGCGGACCTCATCATCGTCGTAGCTCGCCACACCGGAATCGACGAACAACTTGTGCCCGCCGATGCTCGCCTCGAACCCGAGCAAGTCACAGTGGGCATGGGCGGGTAGCTCATCGGCTCCCACCGACCCCAGGTCGAAGATCAGGCAATCATCATCATGCCGCCAGACCCAGTAGTCGCCGAACATCCGGGCCTGGGCCTGCCGTGAGGAGGGCGAGTCGAGCGCGTTTCCCAGCGTGCGTTTGAGATCATCCAGGATCGGCCGCACATGAAATGTCGAGTCCCCGAACAGCGGTGGATCGCCATCGGGGTGCGAGATGCCGACCACGATGTCCGTCATCCTCGCGGCGATCGAACCGCATTGGGCGGAGAGTCTCGGTCGGAACGGGCGGAGCACCTCGCGGAAATCGAGGAACAGTTCGGCGACCTCAATGTGATAGGCCGTCGCTCGCTCGAAATGCTCGCCGTGTTCGGTGAGCTGCTCTTCGATTTGCTCCGAAAGATGGGTATCAATCATGGCGAGACAGCGGTCTCCCAGCGTTCCCTCGAAGCACGCAGCAGCCAATCCAATCGCCCACAGATTGAACAGCAAATGATTGCCGCGTAAGTCCCATTCGAGATGGTCGGTGAGGAACGCCGCCTGCCTCGCGGCACTGCGCAGTATGGCCTCGCGCATCGGTTCGGGAGGCGGGCTCAAGGCCCACCATTGGAACCAGTTGGCCAACCGCCGCGAGAGGCAGAACGGGTGCCAGCCGTCTTGAACCGAAGCCCGCGTCGGTCGCTCGTGAGCCGCGGCCCAATCGGCGACATGCTTCCAGAGCAGTTCGAAATCGTCATGGGCCAGCAACCAGAGAGCATCCTGGTAATGCAGTTGAAACCGCCAGAGTTGCGACACCGATGCGACCGACGCACACCGCCAATCGATCGGCCATGTGAGCGCTCGAGTCTCGTTGAGGAATGCGAACTCCGGCTGGACGAGGTCCGTCGGATGCTGGGGCACGCGAGCCGCGCGACGCGAGCCCAGCGTCTTCAACGCGGTGAGGTCATCACGCACCTGGACGGTCGCCGCGAGAGCTTCCTCGGCCTTCGAGAGTGACGGCGACCAGAGCTTCCCCACCACCAGCTTCTTGGCACGCAACCACATCTGATCCGCGCGATGATGCTGGAGCAGGTGATACCAACGGGCCAGACGGGATGTTTGGGGAGTGGTCATATTCAGTAGGACGGCCTTTCCTGGCCGTCCCCGAGCGATGATCGATTCGCGAACATCGTAAGTCGATTGGCTGAGGTCAGTCGTCTCGCCTGCTCGGGCCATGCTGACAAGGGATGGCTTTTCAGTCGTCTGACATGTCGCGAGGGACGGGCTGGAAAGCCCGTCCTACGTCGGCTTCTTCGCGGACAACACCATTGACTTCCACAACCCTGGAAACCGCCCGGCCCCCTGGAATCGAACGTCACGGAACCCGACCTCTTCGAGTTGGCGACTCAGCGACGGTACGCTCCAGAACTTGATGTGTCCGCCTTCATTCAGCGGCTGATGATGATGGTCCCACTTGCCCGCTACGGCGAGGGCCAGGTTCTTGAAATACCCGTGGTACGGCGTCGAGCAGACCAACGTGCCGCCGGGCTTCAGTGCTGAGAAGCACCCCTGGGCCCAGGTCTTGGGAGAGTAGACATGCTCCACCACTTCGAAGCTGACCACGAGGTCAAATGGGGCTTCGCCGAGTTGAGCCAGCGTGTCCGTGGTCACGACAGCCTCCTCGAAGCGAGCCGGGGGCACCGCCTCGCGGGCGACTTGAATCCCCGATTGCGATGGATCGAGCCCGACCACACGGCACCCGTGTTCCACGAACCAACCCGCCCAATACCCGTTCCCGCATCCCACATCGAGTATCCGCATCCCAGGCTGGATCGCAGGAAAGAGAGCCTCAGCTGCGGGGTGCAGGTAGTAGGCGGCTGACCCGCGTGAACCGGCTTGGCGGAATTGGAAGGGGGTGGCTTGCTGGCCGTCGTTGAGTGGAGTCATGAGATCGGTCTGTTTTCGTAGGACGGCCTTTCCAGGCCGTCCCTGAATGGATGTCCAACCAGGACGGAGTGCGGACGGGCTGGAAAGCCCGTCCTACGGTCGAGTGAGCCCCTCGAAGACCGATAGCATCTTCGCCGCCTGCCGGTTGCGGTCGTAGTGTTCGAGGACATAAGCTCGCGCAGAGTGCGAGAGCGATTCGCGAAATGGAGTGTCATCGGCCAGTCGCACGAGTGCTTCCACGAGGTCGGTCTCCGATTCGGGTTCCATGTCGATCGCCGCTCCGGCTGCCTGCACGATGGCCCGCGACTCCCCCCGGACTCCCATGATGATCGGGCGGCCCATGGCCATCGTCTCGAAGATCTTCGAAGGCACGACCGTCTCGAATAATTCCGTTTTGCGCAAGTGGACCAGGCACGCATCTGAACTCGCCAGAACAGTTGGCATCTGGTCGCGCGACATCCGCCCGGTGAAGATGATCTGGTCGTTGACGCCCGCTTCTTTCGCAAAACGCTCCAACTCCTCGCGCCGGGCTCCGTCGCCCACGATCAGAAAGGCGATGTCGCTGCGGCCTCGGTCTTGCAGGATACGAGCCGTGCGAATCACCACCTCCAATCCGTGAGCCATCCCAATCGTGCCGACATACGAACAGACGAACTTCCCCCCCAGATGCCACATCGCCAGGAACGCCTCATCGCGCGGCTGAGGTGAGAACAAGTCTGCATCCACGCCGTTCATGACCACCCAGGTGCGATCACGGACCGGAACCTTGGTCGCGATCTGTTCGCGATACCCATGCCCGACCGTCACGATGCGGTCAGCGGCGAGGTACATCCGGCGTTCGAGCCATTCCAGGAACCGCGTGGCCAGCCCCTTCTGCATGGCCCCGACAGCGGCAATCGACTCGGGCCAGATGTCGCGAATTTCGAGCACAAACGGCACCCGCTTGAGCCAGTGATACCACACCCCCGCCCAGCCGCAGAAGAACTGCGGCGAGGTCGACACGACGACATCCGGCTTCGACAGCCACACCGCCGACCAAACCGCACTGACCATGTAGCTCACGTAGTTCAGGATCCGAAACAGCATCCCCTTGTTGGGCGCAATCCAGGTCCAGACCCGCATGACGCGGATGCCATCGACGATTTCGGTCTGGGAGCGAAACCGATTCCGGTAGCCCGTGAACACGACTCCATCCGGACAGTTCGGGACACACGTGACAACGGTCACTGCGTGCCCGGCCTGCACCCAGCGCACCGCATGCTCGTACGTCCGCGATGCCGGGGCGTTGACCTCGGGGGGGAAGTAATGGCAGAAGAAGAGGATGTTCATGGGGAAAGTCGCCGGACTCTTCGAGTCCGGTGTGTGCGATCTGACGACGAGTGGAATGTCCGAACTTGAGAAGACCTCATGCGAAGCAACTTGTGATTCGATTGTCGGAAAGTGAGGCGCGGGTCGCTCCACCGGACTCGGAGAGTCCGGCGACAATGAACTACTACCGGTCGTACTCCGGGAAGATCGCAAACAACAGACGCTCCTTCTGACGAATCAACGCCTTCAGTTCCGGGGTGTAGACGTGCTGGACAGAGTCGGATGAAGACCGCGTCTGCTTACCCGGATAGATCTTCCCCATCGTGCGAATGAAGCCCACCTGCGGTCCCGGATATCCGACCTCCACTAGAAAGCGGTACAGCGACTCATTGAGCGACTCCATACGCAGGAACGTCACATTGTATTTCGTTCGCTCAAACGCTGCGGCCATCTCGGGCTCGGTCGGCTGGCCGAGAACCAGGTTGGGATCGCGGCTGAAGTAGCTGGCGAACTCGCTGGCGGCGAACCCGACCTCGACGCCCGGCAGCGTGGCCCGTCGGGTGTGGACCCAGTTCCCGTCTTGATTGATGCCCTGAACCCAGTCGCCAAACGTCACTTGATCGGGGGCATCCAGACACCGACGGTACATCTCGGTGTCTTGGACGAAATACTGTTCGGGGTGCTGCCTCCACCAGCCGAACTTGTAGTGCGAGATATACAGATCGTACGGATTCCGGATGCAGGCCATGATGACCTTGTGCTGGTGCTCGGGGGAGATGGCCTTACAAAGGGAGTGCTTGCGGTACTCCTGATACTTGTACGGGTACAAGGGAATCTTGATTCCCACCCGCCGGCGCATCGAGTGAATCTTCTGCCCCAGCTTGCTCGGGCAGTGCAGCGACTTCAGGACATGCTCCACAAACGTCCCCCCGGTCTTGGCCAGGTGGACGAACACGAAGAGATCAAAGGCCATCATGGGTGTTGCCGCCTTGTTCTGGATGCGTGCATGGTCTGTTCCGTCATGTTCACGGAATGCCTTTCACTTCGCCCCGAAGAAACTGGCCTCGGTAGTGGCGAGGAGTGACTCCAGTGAGATCGGCATCGGCTGCCCCAGGCGAACGGCCTCTATGAAGCCGACGATCTCAGCCGCGTGGCCTTTGTCCTGGGAGAACCAACTGCGAGTGTTGAGGACGCGCTTCGAGCCGGTGTCGAGTTGCAGGGACCGGAAGTCATCCAGAATGCCGCTGCGTCCGCCGCCGAAGACCTCGACGCGCTCCTTGCTCGTCACCTTGGCACCCGTGGTGGTATAGGTCAGATGGCACACCGACCCATCGGCATAAGTCACGATCAGTTGCACATCGTCGGGGCTGGATCGATCGACCGTCAGACGATCGACGGACTCGGGTGTCGAGTCGGTCAGGTAGGCGAAGAAGTCCAAGAAGTGGCACGCCTCGCCGATGATGCGGCCCCCTTCCGCCGGGTCGGACAGCCAGTGCTCCGCCGGGATCGTTCCGGCGTTCACGCGGTAGTGGATGCTGAGCGGGTGGACCCCCGCGAAGTGCTGCTTGAGTTGCACGGCCATCGGAGCGAACCGGCGGTTGTACCCGACCATGAGGCGGGAACATTGAGGGTTGAGTATTGAGGGTTGAGAGTCCCGAAGTGGCCAGACCGCATCTCGCACCCGCCCAAGTTGCTCCTCGTTGACAGCCAGCGGCTTCTCGACGAACACAGCCTTGCCTGCATTCAGTGCCTGCACGACGAGGCTGGCATGCTGCGAATGCCGGGTGGCGATGAACACCGCATCGGTGCCAGGATCGTTCAGAATCTCGCTCACCTCGGAAGTGCAGAATTCGAACCCGTACTTGTTTCCTGCCGAGACCGCCGACTGCCCCGAGGCGGTGAGGATGCCGCGATACGCGACACCGGTTTGCTTTTGCAAGTTCTTGAGCAGCACTCCGCGCGCGAAGTTCCCGGCCCCAATGAACGAGACACCGACCGTGCTTTTCGGCTTCGCCATCGATGTGGGACTCGTCTGACGAAGCACCACCCGAGAGGTCGGAACCTCTGTCGCAGCCTCTGGGTATTCGAGCAAGACACCCAGGTACGGCTCCTTCCCCTCCAGGATCATCTCGTACGCCTGCACCGCATCCGCAATCGGGAAACGGTGCGTCGTCAGCGATTCGGGGTGGATCGCTCCGAGGGCACACAGATCCAGGAACGCTTCGAGGTTGCGTTGTTCCGTCCAGCGGAC
>JANOKO010000324.1:0-2028 GCA_031419335.1 Planctomycetota bacterium | reverse complement strand
GCAGCCAGAATAGCCCGATCTAGCAACTTCCACCTTTCCCGGCGGCGTACCGGTTTCTTTGGACTGTGATCCATGCACGCCGCGGAGTCCTTCATGCGCCGCCTGTTGACCTTTGCCCGTGGATCCCGGCTTCCGACCTACAAGACCGAGGAAGAACGCGAAGGACTACGAGCTGCGGGCCGCTTCAATGCCCGCTTGCTCGACTGTTTGCGAAGTGAAGTGCGGGAGGGAGTGACAACGAACCACCTCGATCAGGTGGCGGAGGAATTCACCCGCGACCATGGGCACATCCCGGCCTGCTATGGATACCAAGGGTTTCCCAAGTCGATCTGCACGAGCGTGAATGAGGTCGTATGTCACGGGATCCCGAATGACCAGCCGCTCCACAACGGGGACATTGTGAATCTCGATTGCACCACCATCGTGGAGGGCTGGTTCGGTGACTCCTCGGAAACGTTTCTCATCGGGGAGGTGACTCCCCAGGCCAAACGTCTGGTACAACTGGCGTTCGATGCCCTGTGGATCGGCATTGAAGTGCTCAAGCCCTATTGTTCCGTGATGGACATCGGCACTGTGATTGCCCGCTTCGGGCGTCAGCATGATGTCGGAATTGTCGAGAATTTTCAGGGGCACGGAATTGGACGGAAGTTCCACCAGGATCCGGGTGTCCCCCACGTACCGAACCGCAAGAGCCGTAAGGACATACTGACTCCGGGTGTCTGTTTTACGATCGAACCGATGGTCAATCGTGGTGGTAAGGATACCGACGGCCCGCTGGCGGACGGCTGGACAGTTCTGACCAAGGACCGGTCGTTGTCCGCCCAGTTTGAACACCAGATCCTGATGACTGAAGAGGGGCCGGAAGTTCTCACGTTGACGAAATCCGGGCCACAGGCGGGTCATCGGTTTTAGGAAGAGCAGCCACTGTTCTGATGTCCGTCCTCTGCGAAAACCCATTCTGGTGCCTGTTCGTTGAGTGCGGCTCCCCACATCGGGAGGTATTTCACTCAGTTGTCGACTAAGATTCCCGCTCTGGGTCAAAATCCGAGCTAAGTTCTCTCTGGTCCCCTTGTCTTCACCTTCATCCTGGTGACGATTGGGGACTCGGAGAGATGCCCATGGTGGCTACCACTTCCCCAGTTGACCGTTCCCGGACGCAAGCGAATTCCTACGTCGATTGCTCGGAAACGGTTCGCCAGCTCCTCGAATCCAATTTCGAACTCGACGGTCCCTTGATCGACATCCACGAACTCCAGGCCAACGTTCAGCGTCCCGCCAAGGGTAAAGTGGTGGCGGTCATGCCAGCGTATAACGCCGCGGCCACCCTTGAACGCACAGTCGCCGACATCCCCCCGGGTGTCGTCGATGAGATCGTTCTCGTCGATGACTGCAGTCGCGACACGACCGTCAACCTCGCTCGTCGCATGGGGTTGAGGGTCATCGTTCACGAGAAAAACACCGGCTACGGCGGCAACCAGAAGACCTGCTACAAGCTGGCTCTGGAACTCGGGGCTGACTACGTCGTCATGATCCATCCCGACTACCAGTATGACAGCCGAGTTGTCGGAGCGGCGGTTGAGTTCCTGCGTCTGGGTATCTGCGATGTGATTCTGGGATCACGAGTACGCACTCGAGCGGAAGCACTCGCCGGTGGGATGCCCGTTTGGAAGTACATCGCCAACCGCATTCTGACCACGATCGAGAATATCGCCCTCGGCCAGAACCTCGGTGACTTCCACAGCGGCTTCCGAGCCTACCGTCGCGAAGTCCTGGAGCAAGTGCCGTTCGAACTCAACACAGATGACTTCGCCTTCGACAGCCAGTTCCTCGCCCAAGCCGTCCACTTCGGTTTCAAAGTCGGTGACATTCCCGTCCCGGTCCGCTACTTTGACGAAGCCTCCAGTATCAACTTCCGCCGTTGCGTGAAGTACGGACTGACCACATTGCAAGTGATGGCCGAATTTTGGCTGCATCGACTGCGGATTAAGAACTGTCCGTATTTTCAGAAAGACACCACCAAGAGGGCCA
>JANOKO010000323.1:0-1100 GCA_031419335.1 Planctomycetota bacterium | reverse complement strand
ACGGGCAGGATTGCCCATCCGACTTTCGATCGCCCCCTAGCAGGTCACGGATGACCACCCGATTCACTCCCACCCGACCGTCCGCCCGGCAGTGCCTTGCACTCACCGGCTGGGCGGTTTTGCTGTGGACTGGGTGTGCGTCGCGGGGGCAACTCGAGTTACTCGAGGCCGAAGTCCGGCAGCATAAGGACTCCCTCTACCGAGCTGAGACCAAGACCAACGAACTTGAATCCCAACTCGCGCTGGCCCGCCGCGAGGCCGAACTGATCCGCTCGCAAGTGGCTGCATCCGGCGGCCAGGTACCGCTCCCCGAGCAGAGCGGCAACCTCGTCCGCCTGGCCGGGGTGAAGATCAACACCCTCCTCTCCGGTGGCAAGGACCGCGACGGACAGCCGGGCGACGACCTGCTGGTGGCGCTGATCTCCCCGCATGATGAGCAAGGCGACCTCGTCAAGATCGCTGGCGAGATCGAGATCGAAGCCTACGACATGACCCGCCCCGGCGACGACAAGCGAGTCGGGCGCTGGACCTTCAACCCCGAGCAAGCTGCGAAGGCGTGGCACAGCGGGTTCGTCGGAGCCGGACTCCAGTTCGAACTCCCTTGGCAGGAGGTTCCCGCGAACAAGGAGCTGCTGGTCCACGCGCGGCTTAAGACCACGGACGGTCGGCAGTTTGACACCAACAGCCCGCTCAAGATCGTGCCACGGACGAACGCCGCGCCAGCCCTCCTTCAGGTCCAGCAGGTCCAGCCCGTGAACCACGAAACCGAACAGAAGATTGACCGCCAGATTCACACCGCTGACCAGCAGCTCCCCGCCGAGCCAGTCGCCCGCCCGGTCCCATACTACGAGGATGTTGAGACCGTCACCGCTCTGCCCTTTCCAGAATCTGACACGCACCAAGCCGACGAGAATGCTCCCGTACTGCCCACGATTCGCCCCGCAGCCCCGACCTCCCGTCCCAAGCCCCCATCCATTCCTCCAGTGGCCCCCGCCCCCCAGAAGCCGGGCCGAGCCTCTCTCGATGGGACCGAGACCTCGGACAACTGGACGGATGAGACCATCCCGCGCCTGCGGTAGGAGGAACGGTCAGGCATGTCT
>JANOKO010000322.1:0-2588 GCA_031419335.1 Planctomycetota bacterium | reverse complement strand
GAAGTCATCCACCGTCCAGACTATGCACTCGACCACGCCCGGATTGTCCGCGACAAGTTCGACCTACGACGGGCCGGTGAGATCGGTCGCGAGCTGGTCCGCCTGTCGATGACGCCGGGAGCTGTCCCGAGCGAGATCGTCACGCAGTGCGAGGCATCGTTCGCCAGCTTGAGCGAGGGCCAAACATCTCGCCGAACATTCGAGGGACTGGACGCTGCGGAGCTTGAGAGCTTTTCAGCGCAGGAACCGGACTGGCTGGTGCAAGACTTGTTCACGAGTGACGAGCCGCTCCTTGTCGGGGCACGCAGCAAGGGCTGCAAAACCCTTCAGCTAGTCGACCTCACGGTTGCACTCGCCAGCGGTACGCCGTGGATGGGGACATTCGAAGTCTCGAAGAAACGGAAGGTGTTGTTCGTCAGCGGCGAGGCGAACGTCCGGCGGATGAGTCGTCACATCGGCAACGCCTGCCGAGTCCGTGGGCTGGGCTTCGGTGACCTGCGAGGCATCGCCCGCGTTGAGACGTACGACTTCCCGAGTTTGCCATCCCCGGACGACCTGCGGGCCATCGCTCTGACCGTCAAGCGGCACGGTATCGAGGTTGTGATTCTCGACCCGCTCTATCGGGGCATGGCCGGAGTGGACGCGGCACAACTGAATGAGATGGGATCGGCCATCAAGAACTTTCAAGCCGCATGCGCCCCCGCTTGCGTGATCCTCAGTCACCACGTCGTCAAGAGCGCAGCCCGTGAGTATGGCACGCCCCCGAGTTTGGAGGACATGACCGGAGCCGGGATCGCAGAGAGCTGCGGTCAGTGGTGGCTGGTCGGTCGAAACGAGAAGTACGCCTGGGACGGCATGCACGATCTGTGCGTCAGCTACGGCGGTCGAGAGGGGCAAGCGGGTGGCAAGCGGATTGTCTTTGACGAGCGGCAATGGGTGTTCGTGGTCGAGGACATGCACGACTACATCGTAACGGCGGATGAGGAGCGGCAACGGCAACAAGCCGCCAAGAAATCGGACGCGGAATCCCTCAAGGTCAATCAGGCACGGGCGAAGATTCTGAAGGCATGTCGCAACATCAAGGTGCCTCAAGCTCGCACCCGGATTCGAGACGCATCCGGCCAATCCGGCGTGACATTCGGGGCGGCGTTCGCTGATCTGGTAGACGAGCAGACTTTGCTCATTCGGCCATACCGGGATTCTCGCAATCACACCGTCCCCGAGGGCTACATTCTGGCTGAATTCGCTGGCGAATATGACCAATCGTGGGAGGGGAAATGAAGTGCCGGATTCGTCCGGATTCGTCCGGATTATCCGAACCAATCCGGCGTCGGCTGTCTGAGAGGATACGCCCCCTAAAGGGGGTATCCCTCAATCCGACACGACAAGTCACACAGAAACAGCAATCCGAGATCCCTGTTCCTAATCCGGCATCTCCTAAAGACCAACGAAGGAAACCCGACCAATGCGAAACCTGAACGCGGACGGCATGCTCGCCGAACTCGACCGACTGGGGAAGACACTGGGAGACCTCGAATCGGCGGCGAGCTTGTTGGCTCAGCGTCGGGGCTGGTCGAGATGCGTGGACAGGACGCGGGCATCTCCGCGAAGTTCGAGGCTCTGCAATCCGAGCGGGCCAAGGCCAGCGAGGTGTTGCTGAAGCCTGAAGCGATCTGAGGTGCGAACGTCATGCCCACAGCCCCGCCGGAGATGCGTTGTCTCTGGCGGGCTTCGGGCTTTCGGTACTGAGGAACCAAGCCATGAGCGACGTGACAACCCCGAACACAACGATAGTCTCCGGGCGATTCACGAAGGGTAATCGGGCTGCTGCCGGTCGGACATCGCGGGGCCAGAAACTGCGGGCTGCGATCTTGGCGAGCATCGGCCCGGCTGATGTGATTGCGATCACTCAGGCTCTGGTGGCTCAAGCCATCAACGGCGATTTGGGGGCTGCCAAGATTCTGTTGGGGTTCATCGGCAAGCCCACTGAAGGGCCAGCAGTGGCCATCCAAGTGAACAGCACAAGCCAGACATCAAACCACGATCCGGGGCGAGTGACGGCCATTCTGGAGCGACTGCGGGCGGCACGGAAAGAGCATTCGCCGAAGAGCGACTGAAGCCCCCCCCATGTCTAGGTTCTCCGGGGGGTGTTTTCGCAAGATACCACACACACGAACCCATCCGTCCTACAGAGTTTTGTTTGCACGCAGCCGACGAAATCCGGAGCCGCACAGCGAGGAGAACGACCAGCATGACGCCCGATCAGTTATGGAAGTCCCTCACGACCGACCCCATGCCCCAGAGGATGTGGATGGCACTGACGATCGCAGCTACGATCCTCGAAGATGTGAGCCAATCCGATGCTGCGGAATGGTGTATGCTCGCTGTCGGGGACGATGCCAACCTGAAGGATTTGCCGAGAATCTGGGCACGAGCAGTTGCCGTCCTGCGTCTACCGGAAGATGTTCGCGAAGCGGCGCAGTGGAACTGACCCCGAGCCGAGCCGAGCGGAGCATGGGCTGCACTGACCACGGCGGCGGTTTCTGTGAGCCAAGAGACTCGGAACCGATCCGAAGCCCGTGGCGAAC
>JANOKO010000321.1:0-3730 GCA_031419335.1 Planctomycetota bacterium | reverse complement strand
AATCCAGATAGGGGAGAATCTCGACGCGCCAACTGCGCGGGGTGTTCGAGCCGGGTTCGTAGATCACTGCGGGCGGAAAGTGGCCGAACACGTCGTGGTAGTTATGCAGAGCGAGCAACACCTGCCGCATGTTGTTCTGCTGCTGGGTTCGCTGAGCGGCACCGCGAGCATTGGTCAGCGCAGGCATCAACTGAGCCATTAGTGGTGACAGATCGGCCTCACAACTCAAGGTGACCTGAGTTCCATTGGTCGTCAGTTTGTGGCTGTCGAGGATCGTCTGCAGATTCTCAACTAGCGGCTTCACACTGGGGTCCGAATTGAACTTCTGAGCTGCCAGCGTGTTGGTCAGTAACCCGATCCCCGATCGATGAATTGCCTCGATCTTCGGGGCGGAAGCGGCATCGATCGCCTGTGAAGTAATTTTCAGCGAAAGCTGATCGCCAACGGTGAGCTGTCCCGTGTGATTGATCGCCGATTGCCAGAACGGTGCCACGATTCCCCAGAGAAGCATTTGTTGTTGATCGTTGGGGTTGGTGGGTATGAGGGAGGCACTGTACGCCTTCAACGTGACAGCATCGATCGCGACCGCGATCGTCTCATTCGCCGCCGCCTTCCAGGCATCGGTTTGGGTCAGCGGTGAGAGCGACTTGGCCCCCGTCTGGATCATCTTTCGCACGATATGATCCGTGCCGAAGATCAACGTGCGATCATCCGGCAAGTAACGGGCCTCCACTCCCTCGGCCCCCGAAACCTCGTATTCATCGTTTAACAATTTGGACTTCGTCCACGTCAGCCCCGGCTGATCCATACTCTGAACCGTCTCATCCCGCCATGCCTTACTGCTGAATGTCATCGCCATGCCCACGCCGCGAATCGAGACCTTCGGATTCTCTGCGTCAGGATCAACCGGAATGACCACTACGCAGGCTTGTTCACAATGCTCGTATCCCGGCTGTGGGAAGGGCGCATCTGCCGGGATCGCCTTGGAATCTTTGAGCTTCTGGAACTGTTCGATCAGAACTCCTGGCCGGGCTGCCACCACGATGAATGTATCGGCGGGAATGTACTTCACCTCCATGGGGGCTGTTACTGCGGCAGTGATCGACGCAGATGTAGTGGGATCCAGAACTGGCCTCACCGGCAGCTTCTCCTGGGCTTGAGCCATGGCGGAGGATTGATCACCCCCCGGTGGTCTCAGCCCGATGGCCACCAGCGTCACAGCGGCCACACTCGCCAGGGTCGCCCACCGCACGAGGCGGGGCGCATTACCCGACAGGAACTTCAGGTCACGCAACATTTCGATTCTCCTCAAGAACGTTCTGCGGGTTGGCAGAAAGGAGTGGGCCGGCCAGCCCACGGGTTCTTCGGTTTGTTTCAGGGCGAGTTCACCGATAGCGTTCAGGTAAGCCCGCGATCCGCCCACCACTTGAGCGGCCAGCGCATCGGCAGCGAGTTCCTGCTCCAGTCGCAAGCGGTTCGCCAGCCAGTGGACCAGCGGGTGATAGAAGTGCAGCACGACGCCGACCTGCGCAGCCACCGTCGCCAGGAAATCGCCGCGTGTGATGTGCGCGATCTCGTGAGCCAGGACGCTGCGCAGCTGAGTCTCGGTCCAGGTCTGCCAACTCTCGGAAAGCAGAATCACCGGACGCCGCCAGCCGACCGTTGCAGCTGTGGCGAGATGGGGACACTCGCGGATTTCGACGGGGGACATACACCCCATTTCGGCGCGGAGCAGGTCGACCTGTTCCAGAAGTTCGGAAGACTTCAGCGGTCGGCTGGTGCGAACAAAGTGTCGCACCGCCCACAGGCCGCCGATCACTCGGACGAGGCCGAATAGGATCGCCCCACCGATGAAGAGATACAGCCAGTGTGCCCCCGTCCATTGGGCGGAAACACCTGCCCTCTCTGTGGAATGATCGTTCCGAGGAGCTTCGTCATTGCCCGGAATCTCATAGAGAATCGAAGCAACCCAACGTGGCATGGTGACAACGCCGCCCCACGGCGGTAGTGCCACATGTTCAAAGTACGGTGCTGTCGCGGTATCGATAGTATATTGAGGGACGTTCAAGAGCCCACTTCCGGTCTCTTGAGAACTCGCCCTCTGCAACCAACTCGGCCAAGGACTGAGTGCACACGCCGTCAGCAGCACAACAGCAGCCAACGTCGCAGCCAGCGGCACGGTTGCCGAGGCTCGCAACCAGCGCCGGGCGTTGAGGCTGATCACCACTCCGACGGTGGCGACCAGAGTGACTTGCAGACCACAGATCAACAGAGTGTTCATGAGTGAGTCCTGTAGGACGGCCTTTCCAGGCCGTCCCGATACGGTGTGATGCGATGGGATCGGGGTTGGAGTCCAGGCTTTAGCCTGTCCGGAACAGCCTCAAGGCTGGACTCCCACCCATACTGGCTGCATGTTTATCGCTCGACATCAGCGGGCGATTCGTGAACTCGGGTTGCCGGAGGGACGGGCTGGAAAGCCCGTCCTACTTTCGCTTCTCACCGAGGATATCCTTGAGCCGTTGCTTCTCCTGCGGCGTGATCTTCTCTTCTTCGAAGAGCTGCACTAGCAGTTGCGTTCGCGAACCGCCAAAGACCTTTTGGACGAGATCGCCCAGCAGGGTTCGTGAGACCTCCTCATACGTCCGGGCGGGCACGAACTTGAATGGCCGCTCGTCGCCGGTCTGGGTCAAAAACTGCTTGTCAAGCAGAATTCGCACCAGCGTGGCGACCGTCGTGTAAGCCAGATCGCGGCCTTGAACTTCAAGCGCATCGCGGACATCCGCCGCTGTCGACTCCCCGCGATCCCAGAAGATGTGCATGACTTCCAGTTCGCGTTCGGTCAGTTCTTTGGCTTTGGGCCGGGCCATGATTGCTCCTTCCAGCGAGAGATACGAGAACCAGACAGCTTCCGTGGGAGGAAACATTTGGTTTCGTAGATTTGGTTATATAGTAGACTTTCGGCAAAGTGTGTCAATGGGCATTTTCAGATTTTTTCGGGGGGATGGGAGGCCAAGTCGGACAGGCACCACAACGTGAGGAAGATGCAAAGAGTAGACACTGATGAGGCAGTGCAAGGTCCGTGATTCAATGTGTGTGCGTATGGAGTGTCGGCGATTTCTCCGAAATCGCTGTCCGTTCGCAATTCGTGAGAGTTCTGGACGGTGGGCGTTGCGCGGGCTTTTTCGGACAAAGCCCCGACATTGGCAAGGTCCGGATACTCCACCGACATGCGAGACGCATCCACTGTCTCGATGGTTGTCAGTGACAAGTGGTGGTTCGATTCTTCTTGGGCGTATACTCTGTACGGCCTACGTGTCTGGGAGTCCATCGTTGCATCTCACGTCTCCGGTACATCGAGTTGGCGGCATTGTCTTGTGCGGCGGGCGTAGTTCCCGCATGGGGCGGGCCAAGGCATTGCTACCCGTCGGGGACGAAGCGATGCTCCAGCGTGTCGTTCGTAAACTGACTGCTGCTGCGAACCCCATCGTGGTCGTGGCTGCGGCGGACCAGGAATTGCCTGAATTGTCGGAAGAGTGGCTGCTCACGATCAGGACACTTACTGTGGAAGTCGCACCGTCCATTCGCATCGCCCGTGACCCGGTCGAATATCGCGGCCCATTGGCGGGGCTCGCCGTCGGCATGACCATGCTCCAGGGCGAAGTCGATATCGTGTATGCATCAGCCTGCGATGCGCCGCTGCTCAAGCCCGCGTTCATTCGGGCGATGATCG
>JANOKO010000320.1:0-2125 GCA_031419335.1 Planctomycetota bacterium | reverse complement strand
GCTCGGAACACCGCCCGCGCTTGTGATGGATCCGGTGACAGGGGAGTACCGTGCGTTTGAACCTTCAGTGTGTCCTCAAAAATCCGGCGAAGGCTCGCATTTCTGCGAGTTTGAGCCGCATCGATCGACACTGCCTCAGTTCTGCTGCGAATGCTTGGAACCCATGCAAGTGAAGATACCCGAATCAGCTTGCAAGGTTCCCATCTGTTCGCGGTGTCAACGCTTGGCAGGGACTCGACACTTCTGGTTCGGTGGACTGAGTTGGACCATAATCTCCCTCGTCGGGACGACGATTCTCTATTTTCTCACCTCATCTCAAGATTTTGGTCTGTATACAGGAATCCTTCTGGTCTCGTCGTTGGCGGTGGCTTACTTCATGGGTGGCATGTTTTCCTGCCTGTATCGGGAAGAAATCATCAACTCGGATCGTAATCTCTATCGATTGTGGTTTCACAACCCGGACTACGTCATATTGTGTCAGGAGCATTCACGATCAGAGTGAGACCAACGAAGTGCCAGAGTCCTCAAATCGAGTCTGTGTACTCCCATCGCAACACAGACTCTGACGTTAGTAGCGTCCGGACCTGGGGGTCCAGGCTACGAAATCAGCGAAGCCATAAACGAGACGTGAGGAAGCGACGTGCCAAGCCGATCTCGCAGCCACGATTCGTTAGAGACGCCGCAAGGGCGGCGAGCGTGGCTGCGCAGTTGTGGACTGGCTGCGGCCGGGTGGAATCTCCTCGGGCTGCCGAATCTGGCTCGCTCGGCTCCGGCAGATGGTCGAACTCCGCTGGGGTTCGGTCGGGCCAAGTCGGTCTTAGTCGTCTTTGCCAGTGGCGGGCAAAGCCAGATCGATACTTGGGATCCCAAACCCGATGCGCCCCGTGAAATTCGAGGGGCCTTCGACTCGATCTCGACCGCCATTCCCGGCGTGCGATTCTGCGAACATATGCCCCAGATCGCCCAGGTCGCAGACCAGTTGTGCGTGGTGCGGACGATGGCCCATGAAGATCTCGACCACGGTTCGTCGTTCCATCTGGCGATGACCGGGCGGTATCACCGGAAGCGATCCTCGAACGATTCCCCCGCAGCCACGGACGCGCCCAGCTGTGGGGCCATGCTGCAGCGGGTGCAGCCGACCTCGCGGTTTTCGCAGACGGCAGTCCACCTGAATGGACCGGCTGAGGTTCCGCTGGTGTTCGGACCGGGGCAGTACGGCGGGTGGCTGGGCAAGGGGTTCGACCCGCTGACGATCGGGGACGTGAGCCGGGGGGATTTGGCGATCCCGTCTTTTGAGGCGCGCCCTCAACTGCCCGCGTCCCGATTGCAAGCGAGGCAGGCACTCCTGCGATCAATCGAGCAGTCGACTCCGCCGAGTACTCGAGACTCCCAGTGGGCGGACAAGCAGGCCCGCTACGAGGATGCGTTCGAGATGCTCTCGCACGACACGACCTCTCGTGCGTTCGATCTGTCGAAGGAGCCGACGGCGCTGCGTGACCGATACGGTCGCCATCGATCGGGGCAAGCCTGCCTCCTCGGTCGGCGACTGGTCGAAGCCGGTGTCCCGCTGGTGACGGTCTTCTGGAACCACAACAACCGGGGCCAGGACGACGACCCGAATAACACCGACACGTACGGCTGGGACAATCACAACGACATCTTCGAAGGGCTGCAAAAGCATCTGTTACCACGGTTCGATCAGAGCTTTTCTGCGCTGATCGGGGACATGCACCAGCGCGGTCTGCTGTCGCAAACGCTGGTCATCTGCCTGGGAGAATTCGGACGCGCCCCGCTGGTGGCAGCCGAACGCAATTTCAAAGGGACCAGCCCCGGTCGAAAGCACTGGAGCAGCGTGTACTCGATCGCGCTCGCCGGAGCGGGGGTGTCGCGGGGATCTGTGATTGGCGATTCAGATTCTCGTGGAGCCTATCCGCTCACCACTCCGTTTGGCCCGTGGGATGTCACCGCAACGCTGTTCTCCGCCCTCGGAATCGACCCCGCAACCCATTATCAGGACGCACTCGGTCGACCTTACGCCATCAGCGACGGCAAGGTGATGGAAGCGATCTACAGTTCGTAGAACGCCTCGTTCATCAAAACCGCCGAGTGCCCGTCGACTCGCTGC
>JANOKO010000319.1:0-3127 GCA_031419335.1 Planctomycetota bacterium | reverse complement strand
CACGTCGTCGCCCCAGTCCGGTCGTGAAACCGACCAGGACGCCCAAATCAGCACAAAAATCCTCCGCACCTCCGCGTCCGAAAACTCAGCCCGCTCAGCCCGTTCGTCCCGCTCCCCGAGCATCCGCGCTGCCGACCCAGGTGACCAAGCGCGGCGATCTCCCCTTGGCGTCCTCGGACCTGACCGGGGGGCTGCGCGAGCATGTCAAATCAGCGATGGCGGAACGAGTTGCTGCGCAGGCCCAGCGGGATTTGCCGCATCTGGCCTTCACGGTCGACCAGAAAGTGCGGCAGGATCTGGGGGTCTTTTCGGTATCGGGGAAGACGGATACCGCCAGTGCGGGATCATCTCCCTTGATTGCGATGTTGCAGAATCCAAAAACCGCACGCCAGGCCATCCTGATGTCTGAAATTATGGGACGCCCCAAGGCTCTGCGCAAGTAGCTCCCCCATGGCCACCCCGGAACCGAGTCTGCTGCTGCTCGCTGGACGACTGGAAGTCAGGGGCCGGACTTCGCAGCTTCTGCATCTTGCACGTCGATTGCCGGAGCAAGGACTGAAAGTCCAGTTACTCTGTCCGGACGTGTCTCGGCTCGGTCGGCAAGCGCTGGAAGGGATCCCCATTCGCGAGGCCCCGACTCTCGATTGGCCATTCCTGCGACGGGCCGCCTGGCACTGGCTCTTGTGGGAGCTGTCCGCCAGCCCACCCGATCTGATTCACGTGTACCAGCGAAGGATGTTGCCGTTTGGAACGTGGTTGGCGCGTCATCTGCGTCGACCGTATGTGGTCACGTTTCATGATTTCTTGCGACCAGGAGAAACGCTGGCGATCGATCATGTCTTGTGCCGTCGATATCTGGCCGTCAGTGAGCCCATCCGAGATGAACTTCTCACTCAACCTCGCTTCCCCTCCGAACTGGTGGAAGTGATCCACAGCGGAGTGGAGACCGAGTTTGCAGACGAGCCACCCGAACTTCTGGCTCCGAATCGGTCCCCCGTAGTCGGCACTGCTGGTCCGCTAGAGCTTGACAAGGGGCACGATGTGTTCATCCGCGCGACCCCGCTGATTCTGCAAAGCTGCCCCCAGGCCCAGTTTGTCATCGCGGGCACCGGCCCGGAGGAACCTCGTTTGCGTCAATTGGTCCGCGATCTGCGGATGTCTGAATTCGTCACGTTCGTTTCAGGCATGGCTGATCTGTCTGTGGCGATCGAAGCTATGGATTTGTTCGTACTTCCGTCGCTACGACAGGGACTGGGGACAATCATGTTGGAGGCTATGGCCCTCAGTCGTCCCGTGATCGCGACCCAATCGGGAGGGGTCTATCAGATCGTCCGCGAGGGTGTGACGGGCTGGCTGGTCCCGCCTTCGGACAGCCCAGCACTGGCCCGGCGAGTGATCGAATTGTTGCAGAATCCTGCGCGTGCGCGACAGTTGGGACAAGCGGGCCGCGAACTAGTGCGGAGTGAATTCCGGGTTGAGGGGATGATCGAGAAGACCGCGGCCATGTACCGGGCGGTGCTGCAGGAGATGCCTAGCCCTCAGGATGTGGATGCGTGAAGCGATTGTCCCGTGTGGCGGTTGACAAGCAGATTTGATCACACGCTGTGGAGATCTTTTCGAGGAGCGATTGCCAAGCCTGTCGTGGCTCGCGAAAATGAAAACATCTCCCTTGTTCATCTCATCTGGTGGCATTGTGTCCGGCTCTGCGGCATCAAGAATTGGTGGCACGGACTCAAAGTTCCTTGGTTTGATCTCGACATTCACGATTCAGGAGCAATCTCATGGCTGGTGGCGGATCCTCACAACCCAAAGTGGCTCTCTCGAAAGAAGATGTCGCAAGAATCCTCGCTCCGATTACTGTGGGAACAGTCGGCGTCGAGCCGGAGATCAACAAGCTCTTCAAGATGCAGATCAAGATGGATGCCTCGGATATGCACCTCCAATGTGGCAAACCGATGATCCTGCGCATGCGTGGCACCCTCCGCGAAACGGACATGCCGCCGATCTCCGAAGAGCAGATGTGGCGCATGTTCCTGGAGGTGATGGACGACCGCAACAAGTACGTGATGGCCGAGACAGGCGGGGCTGACTTCTCGCACATCGTCCACTACGAGGGGAAGAACTGGCGGTTCCGCGTCAACTTGCTCAGGCAACTCGGCAAGCCCGGACTCGTCGCGCGTAAGGTCGAACTCAATATCCCCAACTTCGAGGGGCTGTATCTGCCCCCGGTGATGGCGAGCCTGTGTGACTATGAACAGGGGATGGTGCTGCTGGCCGGGGTGACCGGGTCGGGGAAATCGACGACGATTGCCTCGATGCTCGACTACATCAATCACCGTAAGCGGGTTCACATCCTGACGATCGAAGACCCCATCGAATTCGTCTACACCCAAGATAAAGCCCTTATCAACCAGCGAGAACTGGGGATGGATACGAGTGACTTCCATGTCGCGATGAAGGGGGCCGTGCGTCAAGACCCCGACATCATGCTGGTCGGTGAGTTGCGCGACAAGGATACTTTCGAAACTGCAATTCACGCCGCCGAAACGGGACACTTGGTATTCGGAACCATCCACGCCTCGTCCGCCCCGTCCACGATCGGCCGTATTCTCGACCTCTTTCCACAGGACATGCACCGCGCGCTCCGCTCCTCGATGGGCTTCAACATGAAGGCCATCGCCGCTCAGAAATTGCTGGCTACGATCGTCGACAAGCCTAAACGCGTCCCGATCATCGAACTCATGATCTTCAACGGCACCGTGAGGAAGCTCATTCTCGAAGGCAAGGACGAAAAACTCTCCACCGCCATCCGCCTCGGCAAAGAAGAAGGAATGCAGCTGTTCAACGACTCGATCTACAGCTTCATCAAACGAGAATACATCGACCGCCCGACAGCGTTTGAAGTCTCGCCGAATGTGGAAGAGTTGAAGATGATGATCAAGGGGATCGACGTGAAGGGCTCGGCGATGTTGTGAGACGGGCGGCTCGAACCCAATCCAGGCAATGTATGGGGGCCGCCGAATTCGTCAGAATTCTGTCGGCTGGCGACTGAAGTCTGACGAATTCAGCCAGCCCAAATGCGGGACTGGACGAGGCACTCGCTTCCAGAATCAAAGCGTTCTCTCGT
>JANOKO010000318.1:0-3824 GCA_031419335.1 Planctomycetota bacterium | reverse complement strand
GTCGTGGCCTTGAAGTCCATCAGGCCAAACGTGTCGCAAGCGGCGATCCTGAGCAGCTCCCACTTCTGAAAGTGCCGCAGCTCGGTCATCCGGGCCGACCAGTCCTGAGCCGAGGACGTGGCGGCGAGTCCCTCTTCGAAGAACTGCTGGCGGCTCTTGATCTCGGCCAGTCGGTTGTACTGCGTCAAGCGGGCCAGGTAGCTGGGGTTCTGAAGCAGGATCTCGGTCAGGTAGTGGCTGCCGACGAAGAGCCGGACCAGGATCTCAATCGCGCGCGGATTCTCGGCGAGAAACTTCAGCGTGCTAGTGACTGGTGATTCCGCACGAATGAACCGATCCAGATTGACCAGCGATAAGTCCGGCGTGGCCGCCTCCTCCAAAGCAGCGAGAAGCGCGGGCATCGCACGGGCCAGCCATTCGCGATCCTCGGGAGTGGTTGCCATCGCCGACAACCGCTTCCAGGCGAGTGCCGGAGACTCGAACTGCACGGGCTCCAGGAGCGCGATCCCCTCAGCTACCGACGAGGAGCCGGGAGTCAGGACTCTCAAATAGGCCACCGTATCGAACATACACACCATCGTATCGGGTTGAAGGGCCTGCGTGGAGGAGGTCTCAGAACGCCGTGAGGACGCGGGTCAGATTCACACGAGTCCTCAGCAGCCACACCTGATAGACTGCCAGCCGAGGTGCTGTCGTTTCTTCAAACGGAGGCCAGCTTGGCAAAGAGTTTTTCAGTGCAAGGAGTGTCCGCAGTCATCACGGGAGCTTCTGCAGGCTTGGGGGTCGAATTTGCACGGCAACTGGCTCCGCTGGCTCGGCGATTGGTGCTCGTTGCGCGACGAGAAGACAACTTGGAGCATGTGCGAAATGAACTCTTGCTCATCAACCCTCAATTGGAAATCTGTGTGTGTCCCGCTGATGTTTCGACCGGCGTGGGACGACAAAGCGTCTACGACCGGATCACGGAAAACCGCACTCCGATCAATCTCCTCATCAACAACGCAGGTCTGGGAGATTACGGATCGTTTGCGACGGCGAAGTCCGAGCGCATCCAAGAGCAGATCGATGTCAACATCACCGGACTCGTGCAGTTGACCCATGCACTCCTTCCGACTTTACTGACGAATCGCCCGGCTGGAATCCTGAATGTCAGCTCATTGGCGGGAACACTTCCACTACCCGACATGGCGATCTATGCCGCCACGAAATCATTTGTCACAAGTTTCTCGGAGGCTTTGCGGATGGAACTGAGGGATGAGGGGATCGTGGTGACAGCCGTGTGTCCCGGCCCCACACCGACGAACTTTAGCCAAGCCGCTCGCCGCCCAGCGGGGCAGGATTCAGACCGCGCTGGCCAAGGCTTCCTTAAACAGCCGCCCGAAAGGGTCGTGGCACAGGGGCTGGCTGCTCTCGAACAGGGTGCTGCCACAGTCTATCCCGGTTGGGGTGTGGTGTTGTCGGCAACACTGTTCCGGCTGCTTCCGTGCTGGATCGTTAGGCTGCTGCTGACCCGTCGGCTGAGGGCCTCGCGTTCGAGTTCACAGAAGGACTGACAGGCGAGCGGTTGCAACTCGATGGGTTTTTCTTGGAGAATGTGCGGGCTAACAGCATGACACACACGTTCTACGGATTTGAGACCTGCCATGTCAGACGAAGATGATCTGTTTCATACAACGATTCCGGAGGTTCTGGAATCACTGGACCAAAGCGATTCTTTTGCAGCCATCTCCCGGTTACTGGCCGCCGGAGAACCTCGACGTGTGATGCAATCCTTTGAACTCACAATGCGCGAACTGTTCACGCAGCGGAAGCTGCCGCAGATGGTGTGGATGGGTCGATCCGGAGTCGAATATGCCCTGCGGGAAGGGCGAGTTTCGGGAGACGAGAGGTTACGCAGCGATCTCCTGACAGCCGCTCGCAAACTGTCCTATAACGCCAGTTCGAATCTCTGGCCCGGCTGGGCGGACGAGGCGGTCAATCCGACGCTGTCCGACTTGCATGCGGCGCTCGACCTGGCCCGGGTGCATCATCGACTGGTCCTGGAAGAGTGTCTGGACTCGGAGTCCGTGGGACATGCCCATTGGTTACTGGGGGCCCAGCGTCTGGCGCTGGGGCAGGAGCAGGTGGCCCATCACGCATTTGATTCTGCTAAGGCAGCGTACAAGGCCGCAGGCCATCTCGCCTGTGAAGGGATGGCCGAAGGGTTTCAGGCACTGTCTCTACAGTTGATGGGGACGATGGCCACGGAAGGGCAACGTCGATTTGATGCTGCCATCGTCTTTTTGCAGTCACTCGGGGACGACGGAGACTTCTTCGCCGATCAACTGCAAACGGCTCGAAGAATCTTTTTGGGCAGATAACGCCGAGCCACTTCGGGTGTTCATTCTCAGCGACACTGGGATAAACCACGTCAGTTAGACTTCGCCGGTTGGGGCGATGGCGGGCGGGATGCGTTTGAAGGCCACATCGGTTTCGATCGAATAATCACGAACAAGTGCTTGGTCAAAGTCATAGACGCCAAAGAAATCGGTGAGTTGGTCGCGGTCGGTCTTCCGCATTTCGCCGCATTCGATCAGTTCAAAGACGATGCGTCCGAAGTCATCCGTCGACTTCACACCCCAATGCTGAAAGACCGTTTTGGCGAGCATGCCAAACTTTTTTAGTCCTAAATCACGAACACCCTCCAGCAGTTCCGGACCGCTGATGTGTGCCGACTCATCCTCCGCGTCCTGCGCACTCTTCTTCAACTGTTCCTGCGTAAACTGCAAGGCGTCGAAGACGAACCGGTAGGCATCCGGATGAAACTTCAGCCGGGCTGGACGAGACCTGCTGGTGAGGGCCATGACACCGAGTCCCAAGGTTGAACCAAACATCGCACACCACTGAGGTGCCACTCAGCAAACTATATACCTTCATCGGTATTCAAGGAAAGCCCCCCCTGCATGGATGATGAGTCTTCGTTGGATTTTTCTGAATTACGCACACGGGAGAGGTGTTTTCCCTGGAAGCCGCTGATGGCGTCATCTCGGCAACACCCGTGTCGCTCCTTTTCGTAAGTCAGAGGCAGGGGACGATCGGCGCGACCAATTCGTGGCCCACTGACCTCACGGCTGGTCATCCGGTGTCCAGATTGTTGGCCCCGCCCCGCTTCCCGTGGTACGGTCCGCCATGCGCCGCGCCTTCATCCGCACGTACGGAGCCACGAACATGCCGCGATGCCGGAAGTGGCCCGGTTTCGCGTGGGGGTTACCTCGCTTGGGCTCGACGAGATCCTCAATGACGAATCCTGCTCGGCACAGTCCGCCGACCAACTCCTCCCAGCGGTGCAGGTACTCGCGCGTGCCCGTTTCGCGATAGGCAATGTCCGCCACCTCCGGCAGCGGGTCGTCGCCGATGTAATAATTGACCCCCAGCAGATACCGATGCTGCGAATCGTGGTCGACGACTTGCAGACAGGTCGGCGTCTTGTGCTGACTGATGTACAGTCCGCGATCCTTGAGCACGCGGGCGACTTGCGAGAAGACCGCTTCGATGCGAGGGATGTAGCACGTACTCACCGGCTGATGCACGATGTCGAAGCTGGCGTCCTCCAACATCACCATGTCGTCCATCGAACCTTCAATCGTCCGCACCGTGAGTCCGCGTTTCGCTGCTTCCTGCTGATCCAGCCACAGCATCTCCGGGCTGAGATCAACGACCGTGACGTTCGCTCCCGCGACCGCGTACAGAATCGACTGCCACCCACCCGCACCGGCCAAGCACAGCACGTTGAGTCCCGTCACACTGGCCGGCAACCAGCCGCGACTGTCGAGCGTCGCCAGCGG
>JANOKO010000317.1:0-7938 GCA_031419335.1 Planctomycetota bacterium | reverse complement strand
AGAAAGTTCATCCATTGTGCCCACCCCCATTTCCATACCGGAACCCGGCATCGCATCCGCTGCGGGATCAAACTCTTCCCCCGCAGCTAAGGCAGCCTCGGCCGCGATCTCGGACCGCACGGCTTCTCGCCGCTTCACCGCCTCGTCAGCACTCACCCCGGCGTACACCGGAAGATGCTGTTCACTAAACCCCGTGCCGAAGTTCCTCAGACTCCCCGACGTGCCCTCAGCCCAGCGAACCTCTACGGCTTCTCCCAGTAAAAGCGTCTGGTGCAAGCCGTCGACCAGTTCCCCAAACCGCACATGGCTGTTGAGAAACAAGCTGCCGTTGTTGTTGGCGTCGATCGGAGCCAGCCGATCGTGATGGATTCCGGCGTATCCCACGGGATCTTTGGAACTGGCCGCCGGGCAGTGAAACTCGGTCGGGACTCGTTGCAAGATCGCGGAGTTCTCAGGAGCCAGCACTCCCAATGAGGCGTTCAGCCCCACGGCCTGATTCTGCTCTCCTAAGTACGGCAGAAGTGGTATGGCCCAGCCCCAGATAAATCGATCGGGACCTGCCGCCGCAGGAGACTGCGGGTCGACCGAGCCGGACGGGAGCGCCCCTTGTGTGTGGTGATACGAGTGGAACGCCTCCCCCAACTGGGCTAAATGAGAACGACACTGCGACGCATGCGCTGCCTGACGAGCACTCTGAACGGCGGGGAGCAACATCGCACACATCACGGCGATAATAGCGATGGAGACGAGCAACTCAATCAGCGTGAAGCCCGAGCGAGCGGGGCGATGCGATGTTCTGCACGACGGATGTCCTCGTCGGTTGGCCATGCGACGGACAGCGATGCACGTCGTACAGATCTGGTGTGAAGGTTGCATCGCGGCCTCGATCAGGAAACGACTTGAGCTGTAACTTGTGCTGCATTTTATCCAGCGGTGAGAGTCCGCTAGAACTCGCCCACGACTTGTCCGTCGCGACGACTCCCTAGATGTTGGTAGATCCCCGCGTCGACTGAGCTGCCGATGAATCGAACGGATCCATCCACGAGCAGAAAATTGGCGCCCCCGGTGTGGTAACTGCCGAAACCACCGACGAAGGTTTTGGGATCCACTGACCCGACTCCTGCTGCCGCATCATCAACGCCATCTCCATCGGCATCCGTGCCGGGTGCTGCACTATTCGCACTGGCTCGCGCACTGAAGATGTTGTCGATCCGGGTGCCGGTGTTCCGGAGCGACATCCGCGAACCGACGGCCCAGTTTCCGTAGTCGCGGTGTTCTCCCGCAAAGAGGGTGTATTGCTGCCCATCTCTCACATCGCTCAGTCGCACACTGCTGTTCAGGAACAGCACTCCGTTGTCGTCCGTGTTGATCGGGGCTTCGACATCGTGATGGCAGCCAGCATAGCTTCCGGATGAGACAGTCTTGTTGTCGGGACTTGATGGGCAGAACATCCCGTCGGGACTCATCAAAGTGAAGTCGATTTGTGTCTGTTCATAGACCCCGAGATGGGGGTCGATCGCCTGGGACAGGTTCACCTCATCCATGAACGGCAAGAGCTGAATGATCCATCCATGCTTGTAACCCGATTTGCCATTATCGATGGGGCCGGTGGGATTCACGGATCCCGGCGGAAAGACCCGGTGAGCGAGGTGGTAATCATGCAGTGCGAGCCCCAACTGCATCAGATTGTTCTGGCATTGATGCCTCCGTGCTGATTCGCGGGCCTGCTGCACGGCGGGCAGCAGCAACGCGATCAGGACTGCGATAATGGCGATTACGACCAACAGCTCGATGAGCGTGAAGCCCGTCCGCCGCCGAATGACACAAGGGGAATGAATCGAGTGGTCAGTCATGGCGATTCCGCCTTCGCAGGCTGGGGAGAGGAGAAGGGAACAAGGCGCTCGATGCGTATCGGTTGGGGAGCATCCGCCGGAACGAGGCAGATGACTCGCAAGGCTCCAGCGGACCCCGAGTCGACCCACAAGATGTCGGCCTGCATCCTGGGTATCCCCGGAACTTCGGGCGACCAGATTTCCCCGGGATAAGCCGGGTTCAAAACACGCTGCGAGAAGCCGCGTTCGAGAGCCGATTGCGCCAGTGCATCGGCCTGCAATTGCCACTCATGGACTTCTGCTTCGTGCAGCCTCGCCAGAACGGTGCGTACGAGACTGACCGACATGGCCGAGAGAATGAGGATGCAGATGATCGCCGACAACAGAGCGAGTCCGCCTCGAGTGAGACGCCTGTGTTCAACGTGTGCGAATCTGGCAATCACGGGCATGTGGGATCCATGCTTCACAACAGAAGACCGGCGCATCACTTGCCTCCCGTCGGATTCGAACCCAGAGCCACATCCACACGAGTCCGTGTCCACTGTGGTACGGCAGGTGAGCCTTGAGGCAACACCCCGTCACTCGTGAGTGACAACTCCTCCGCACGACGGAGTTCCGCCCGGACGATCCGGTCCCCCTCCAGCAGCGTCCACGTCCACTCCCCAAGACCGCATTCCCAGCGGCCACCCAACTCCCCATGCACGCGGCGTTCCAGGCCACCGGGGATCACATGGTACGACACCGGTCCGCCTGACTGTTGGAACACGACCTGAGTTTGCTCGGGTGGTTCGGCAATGACAATCGCGGATTGAGCAGCGCGGGCATCCTGACGGAATTGGGCCTCCCAGAGGTGGAGCGTCCGTTGCCGGACCAGCGTGTGGGCCTGCACATGACTGGCCCGCAGCATCTTGGCCATCAGCACGCAGGCCGAACCGGCGATCAGGAGCGTCGTGGAAGTGACGACAAGGAGTTCGATCAGGGTCCACCCGGAGCGGTGTCTCTGATGGCACGAGTGTGGGTACGGGAGTGATCGAATCATGGTGTGCCTCCCCGATACCAGCGGACGAGTGAGACCGAACTGCGGACCTGACTTGGAGAGTTCCATGACAGTGAGACTTCAATGCGATTGAGGGGCGGAGTCTGCTCTGGGGTGACCACGATCGTCCATTCCGGCGAGTCGAGTCCGCTCTCAGAAGCCAGTTGAACCGCGATCGGTTGCAGAGTCTCCGGACTGGGCTGTGGTACAAGAGCAGCTCGCTCCAGCAGGTTCGCCACGGTCGCGAGCGACACCTCGCGACGGTCGACCTGCTCCCGCAGTCCCGACGTTCGCGACAGCACCGGCACGAGTAAGGCCAGGACCGTACCCAGGAGCGCCAGCGCCGCTCCCATTTCGACCAGTGTGAAGCCGCGAAGCCTCGCCACGAGGAATCGCTGTCGTTCGACTGGATTGTGGTCACTCCGCATCACGGGCATGTCCTAACTGAGTTCATAAAGCATCTTGACCAGGGGCATGAACATCGCCACTGCAATGAAGGCCGTCACAAGGCCGCAGACCACCACAACGATCGGCTTGAGCAGTTCCGCCCAGTAGGCTCCGCGGCGGTATTCGCGCTGCTCGGTGGCCTCGGCCAGCGAAAATAACACGAACTCCAGATGCCCCCCGCGCTCACCCGCCGCCACCGATTCACATTGCAAACGAGTCAACAGACCCTCGTCAAGGAGCGAGTTCGACAGGGTTTCTCCCGCACTCATCGACTCCGAAATCCGCAAATACCTCGCCCCGAGATCGGGACGACCCGGACGGTCAACGAGTAACTGCAGCTTCTGGGGAATCGCCGCGCCTTCCCGCGCAATCCCACCGAGGGCGCGCAGCACCTCCGGCGCATCCCGCCTCGGAAACCAGTGCATCAGAACCGGAAACGGCAGCGAACTCCACCCGATGACGTGCCGCAACGCATGCCACAGCAAGAGAGTAATCGAGAGCCCTGCCCAGAAGAACAGCACCGTCGAGACGTTGACCACATGATCGCTTGAATCAATCAGAAGCTGGGTTGAAACCGGCAATTCGACTTCAAACCCTTCGAAGATGCTTTTGAATTTGGGAATGATGTAGTACATCAAGCCCCCCACAATGGTCGTCCCGACTGCAACCAGGACAAACACCTGCGTCAGCACTTCTCCGATTTGCGAGATGTTGAACACCTTCAGACGATCCGTCGATTGGATGGCCAGTCGCCGCAGGGTCTCATCGAGGCGGCCTCCTCCTTCGCTCACATGAATCGCGGCGATCGTCGCCGTGGGCAGCAGACCATGTCGCTCCAGGCTCATCCACAACGGGTCGCCATGTTCCAGATCTTTGGCCGCTTGCTGCAATCGGTGTTTGAGCCTGACTCCCCGGTCCGCACCCAGACTGCGCAGCTCCTCTGCCAGCGGCAATGTGTTTCGCGTCGCGATGGCCAGCAGCCAGAGCAATTGGGACTGAAAGCTGCGGCGGCTCTGCACGAGAGAACTGAGAATGATCGCGCCACAGACCAACAAAAAGATTCCAAATATCCCCAAAATCGGCAACACAAACAGCAGCGGGTAGAGCGTCATCGCCCACGCGCCACTCCGGAGGTGTGCCGCATGGGGATCCGACACGAGTGATTTCGGCGAGTAGCGATCGAGGACCACCCCATCGTCCCAGTCCTCATCATCACTGGGCCACGTGCGCGGGACACGATAGCACTGGATCCCCGTCAAGATCACGATGAGTCCTAGTCCCCCCAACAGCGGAAACACACTGATGAGTGAACCCAGTGACTCTTCGACGACGAATGCGACTCCCAGCCACACCAGCCCAGCACCGATCAGCACTGACAGAAACCCAATCAGCCGTAGCACGATGGTCCAGAATGACCGACTCTGAAACGGCAGCGCCGACTGCCGGTTCGAATCGCACAGCAGCAACCCGATCCCCAACAGCGGAATCAGCAGTATCAGAACGATGATCACGCTTGAATTCCTTTACGAAAGTTCGTTCAACAACTTGACCAGGGGCATGAATAGCGCGATCACGATCAACCCCACGATGAGGCCGATCCCGATCATCATGAACGGAGCCAAGATCGCCGAGATCACCGAAGAACGACCCGACGCCATGCGGGCGAACAGCTCCGCCCATGACCGCAGAATTTCCCCAAATGCCGTCCCCCGCTGCTCCCAGCGCAGCAGATGCACGATCTCCCTGGGGAGTCTCCGGACACGAGCGGTTTCAGCCAGATCGAACGACCCGTCGTAGTGGTCGGCCAGTGATTGGGCACCGGACTTCAGGCGTGACGGTTGCATGGTGGAGGCCACCGCATGCAGAGCCTCGGGCAGAGGAACTGCGGTCTCGACCAGCGGGGCCAATAACGAACAAAACTCAGACATGGAGGCGAACCGAGCCGACGCCCCGAGGAATGGAATCCGGTCAAGCAACGCCACGGACCAGCGCCCGCCAAACAGAAACGCCAAGAGTAACAGTCCCACCAGCACAAATCCCCCGATGATCGGGTAACTCAGAAAGATGAGAGCCTGAGAAATGTGAATCAAGAGGCTGGTCAATCCCGGCAGTTCGACTCCAAACCCCTCAAAGATCCCCGTGAACATTGGCACCAGCCAGACCATCAAGGCAAAACAGAGCATGGCTGCGAAGTACATCACGAGTATCGGATAGGCGATGTCCAGCGACACCTTTTGTCCCATCCTGAGTTGGAGTCGGCGTTGATGCAGGTATTCTTCCAGCATCGGGCCGAGGCAGTGTGACCGCATCCCCCCGTCGATCAGCCCTCGCAGATAGGTGGGTAGCTGCACGCTGGGATGCTGTAATGCCTCTGAGAGCGGTGCCCCGGCTTCGACCGACTCAGCGATTTTCCACAGTCCGGCCCGTGCCTGCGGCGGGCACTCCTCGGCATAGGCCCGCAACCCGGTGGCCAGCGGCAAACCCGAAGCCATGACGCGCTGCAGCGCCTGGGCCGGTTGATCGTCGTCAGGGAAGAGTTCGATGTCAGGCACTACATCACTCCTCGACAAAGCCGCCGGACTCTCCGAGTCCGGTGGAAGACGCGAATCGCTGCCTGGACGTGCGAAGATCGAGTGATCGCTGGCAGCAGCGTCCCCATGACCCAGAGCGTTCCTCTGCTGGCGGATGTCGATCCACCGGAATCGGAGAGTCCGGCGACTGGGTTGGCGACGATGACCAGAGACACCATTACATCACCTTGTCCCAGATGGTGGTGAGCGTCTCGATGACAGCCCAGCAATAGACTGCCACCACCGTCGTGCCGAACCCCAGCGTTAAGACCATCGGCACGACGCGGGCGATCCACTCCGATTGCAACAGTGTTCGCTCGCGGTACAGCGCCGCAGCCTGACGTGTATTCGACACAAGATCCGCCTGCGAGGCGGGCACCGACAGCATCCACTTCAGGAACGACGGGACCACGCGTGAGTGAGTCAACGAATCCCCAAACGACTCGCCTTGTTCCACACGGTCAGCGGCTGACAAGCAAAACCCACGCAACTGGGGTTCCGCGATCGCATCCGCACAGCGACGCAGCGACTCGGGCAGCGGCAACCCATGTTCGGTTTGGATCGACAGCAGATGTGCGAACCGCGACAGCTCGGCATTCCGGATCAAGCGTCCAAAGCCGGGTAAGTACCGCAGAAATCCAAACGCTCCGGCTGTCCCGGACTTCATCCAATCGAATCCCACCCCGACCAGACAGGCCAAGCAGACCACCAGGGGAACACCCATCGCCCAGATGGGAAACGAGTCGTGCATGGCGTACAAGGCGCGCACCGGGATGGTCGGCTCCGCCTGCATATCCAGCAAGAACGCCCGCACGGGAGGCACGCAGAAATAGGTCGCAAAACAGGTCAACAAGAAGGCCAGAACAAAGACCGAGATCGGGTACACAATTGCCCGTCGCAATGACTCTTTCAAATCTCCGACCACACGGGCAAACTCATTGAGCCGCGTCAGCACGGCTTCCAACTTGTCGCCTCGTAACCCAGCGGCGACCAAGACACGGTAGACGGTGGGTGGCGGCGGGTCGAGTTTTTCCAGGGCCTCGGTCAGGTTCTTGCCATCGCTCAAATGGCCCGCCAGTTGCTGGGCCAGCAGAGACAACCGCCCCGGAAGATGCCCCGCTGACTCCCGCAATCCCAGATCGAGGCTCACGCCGGACCGTAGTGCTGCCAGCAACTCCTCGTTGAGAAGCATCAGCTCAGACACGGACAACGGTCGGGACAGGGTCACGAATCAGGAACTCCAAATCTGCAATACGAAGGACATCGAAGAATGGCTCCGGAAGTGTGCCGGGAACAGCCCGAATTGTCGAACAACAACACACCCCAGTTCCGGGTCATTCCAGAAGGGGTACGCGACACCTTTAGCATGTGTTTGCGCTTTTTCGAAACGAAGTCGACTTTGCTCCTGACCCTTGGCCGCTGCGGGGAGGTATGGCATGGGCGACCAATCCCTGCAGTTTCTCCCAGAATCCAGCTGTGATGCGCGTGCTACGAGATGTCAGCAGTCAGGCGGCTCCCAAGCCCTGCATCCGGCGCCAGGCACTGATCTGTCCTAAGTGCATCATGATGTGACCACCCGAGTAAAATGCATGCACCGAGCCCAGAGTCGGGAAGAGTTCTGTCATCCTCCCACCGCTGGGGTTCGGCACTTGGAACGACTCGTCCGGAACATTTCGCAAGGCGACCAAGGCGGCCTCGTATGCCGTGAAGAACGCCTGGGTCACTTCGTCCTGCACGGGGTAGATGGCTCCGGTCGGATCGTCCTGACATTTGGCATCTTTGGAGAACAGCTCCTGGAAGCGAGCTGTCGGGGCCACGGCACGCGCATTCCCGCCGAGTTGATCGATGATCCGCGAGGCATACAAGCTCAAATGGCCATACACAAACGCTGGATGGTTTGACTCGATGATCTGGTTCCCCGGACTGGCATAGCGAGCAAAGATCGACGGGGTCACTCCCGTCAACATCCGCCGAGCATACGCCAGGCTCAAGGACAGGGAATCGCCAATGGTGTTTCCAATCGAACGGCTCATGAAAGGGGGTCTCTCGCCAG
>JANOKO010000316.1:0-10507 GCA_031419335.1 Planctomycetota bacterium | reverse complement strand
CGCTGATCATGCTGCTGTTCTGGAAGAAGACCACCAAGCAAGGAATCATCACCGCCATCATGGTCGGGTTGCTCTCTTCGCTGACCTGGGTCTTGCTGAGCAAGGATGCCTTGACGAAACTTTACGGGATGCCGAGTACCGTGATCCCGCTGGTTCCGTTCAGCCAGCCAGGGATCGTGACAATCCCGCTGGGGTTCCTGACGCTGGTGGTGGTGTCGCTGCTGAGTGGGAAGCGGGAGGAGTAGGATGGGCACTCCTGCCCGTCCCCGCGCGACTCGCATCCACCAAGAACCGCCCCGCTGGGCCGCCGAACACCGGTTGACTTCGAGACGACTCCTGCTAGACGACTCCTGCTAGAAGGGACGGCCTGGAAAGGCCGTCCTACTTGCCCCCCAGGATGGTCACTCCTCCGAGCGGAGGCGTTGACTTCCGAAGTCTGGACGCCCGCCATTACCGCCGGGCACTCGCGTGCTTGAGCTGGACCCAGGCCCCGTGCTCCTGGCTGCTAGCGACGCACTGCTGGATGAAGTACATGCCCTCGACGCCGTCGTAGACATTCGGGTAAATCGTGTCGCGGGTTTCGAACTTCTTTCCGGCAGCGCGATCGGCCATCGAGTCATACGCGAACCGGTAGACGTTGGCGAAGGCTTCGAAGAATGCTTCTGGGTGGCCAGCGGGGAGGCGGCTGGAGGCCCCGGAGAGAGCGCTCAGGTACGGGCCGCCGTTGCGGGTGTAGATCTGGTGCGCGTGGCCGTTGCGGCGGACGATCAGTTCGTTGGGGTTCTCCTGCCGCCAGGTGATCGCTCCCTTGGTCCCGTCGACTTCGATACTCAAATCGTTCTCGCGGCCATGCGAAATCTGGCTGGCGGTCACGGTGCCCAGGGCTCCGTTCTCCATGCGGATCACGGCGTGGCCATAGTCATCCAGCGACCGACCCGGCTCGAACACCTTGAGATGGCAAGAGACATCGGCGGGCAGCAGACCGGTCATGTACCGACCCAGGTTGTACGCATGCGTCCCGATGTCACCGAAGCAGCCCGCGATCCCCGACTGCTTGGGGTCGGTCCGCCACTTCGCCTGCTTCTGATCCGAGGACTCCAACCGAGTCCGCAGCCACCCCTGAATATAGTTCGAGCGGAAGGCGTTGATCTCGCCCAACTCCCCGCCGAGGATCATCTCGCGGACTTGGCGGACCAGCGGATAGCCGGTGTAGTTGTGCGAGAGGGCGAACACCACGCCGCTCTTCTCGACGGCTTGTTGCAGCTCTTCGGCTTCTTTGAGATCAAACGTCATTGGCTTGTCGCAGACCACGTTGAAGCCCGCATCGACAGCGGCCTTAGCAATGGCAAAGTGCGTGTGGTTCGGGGTCGCGACCGTCACGAAGTCGATCCGCTTGTCGGCGGGCAGGGCCTTCTCCGCAGCGATCATCTCGGGAACGGAGCCATACGCACGATCGGCCTTGATGTCGTACGCCGGAGCGGATGCCTTAGCCCGCGCGGGGTCCGAGGAGAGAGCCCCCGCGACCAGTTCGGCTCGGTTGTCGAGGACTGCCGCTGTCGCGTGAACCCGCCCGATAAAGGCTCCCTGGCCTCCGCCGACGAGAGCCATGCGCAGCTTGCGATTGAGTGAGCCGTTGGTTGTTTCCATGCTGCGTCATCCTCGGTGTTGTCAAGTCAGCGGAGAGTCTTGACCCCGCTCGGAACCCCCGGAGAATACCCGCCGGACGGGGAGACAATCAAACGAACGGGGGAGTGGTGAGTGAGAGCAGTTCAGGATTGATGTTCACACTGAAGACGGCAATAGAGGTCGACTCGCATGTCTGCTCGGCCTGCACCGATTCCCATATGGAAGAGACCCCCGTGAGGCTGGCAATCCTGCCCCTCATCTCCATGGCCTCTGCCTAACGACCGATCACAACGATTTTGGCGATTTTTCAGTATTGTCCAATTTCCCCTCTACACACAGGACACAAGCTGTGTATCTTTTTCTGTGGGAGCGTTCGCTTCCCAAGTACGGGCACCCCTGCCGGTCATCCTCCCTGGGATCGGCTTCCAACCTGTCGACTGCATTTTAGTCACCACGACCCCTCGACACCACGAATGCCTTCCATCATGGTTCGTCGCTCGAACTCTTCCACCAGTTGGCTACCCAAGTTGTTATACATTTTTGGGGGAGGCGGCGACTCCGATCGATGAGGGCGGCGGTCCCTGCGGGACATTCGTGAATGAATTCGACCTTCAACTGAAAACATATCGGTATCAGATGGAGAAGGAAGGAAAGACACTCCGATTCACGGTAACTCGTGAGTACTTCCATATCATTCCGGCACTGTGGCGGGCGGACTATCACCAGATGATGCATCTTACATTCACCACGAATGATGGTAAGAGCCACGATTTCTATGTCGATGCGGGAACACATTTGTCTGGCGACTGGACAGGCAATCTTGGGGGTGATGACAACATTTTCATTGGACCTTTGCCGGAGACGCTGGTACCCACGCAGGACAATGCCTTTCCCACTCCAGAGGAGTTCAACCGACTGAGAGACGCGTACAACACGCAGTGGTGGCTCGATTACAATCAGGATCTCGGGTCGATACTCCTCTACATTTAGGCATTTCGCCAAGACCACTGGAGCAGATGGGGAAGGGAATCAATGGGAATAAGGCAGTTGTCAATAAGGTCGGTTTCGTTACTCCTGGCGGTGGTATCGCTCACGATCGGAGTGGTTGTGATGATTGGTCACGCGGAGTCCCCAGATCGGTACACAAGCTGCGTTTGGAGTCCCTATTCCGATGACCAGGCGATCTTATTTCGTAAGCACGCATACCTGGTGTCTCCCGTGACCATGCAGGTCACTTCGCAGCAGCATGTGGAACGATGGGTTTCTCATGCGGCGTTCTCACAGAACGGGAAGTGGGCCGCTGCTGTTGAAGTGGATGGCAATGTCTGGAAATGGCCTCTGCAAGACACCCGTCAACAGGCCTTGTGGATCAAATCCGGTCCTCTGATCCCAGGACCCATTGTCGGGTGTGGATTTATCGACGACGAGATCGTTGTCATCAATGAGCGAGCCGAATGGTCTTCCGGATCCTACGGTCGCATCGAGCATGAGCCGATGGTCACGCCGATATGGCGCGCTTTTTCATCGGGAAACGGAAAATACTGGATCACCATTGCAGGGTTAACGCAAAACACGCGTATCAACCTTGAATTCTGGACATTAGACCACACTCATCGGGCCATCAAAACTGGTGATATTCTGATCGATGACACAGCCTTTGGCGGTGGAATGCCACTCGCGGCGAGACCATTGTCGGACGGAAGTGGGATTCTGTCGTTCGCGGGTGCGGGAGTCTACTATATTCCCTCCTCCTCGCTGAAAGACCAAGCACAAATGATCGTCTCCACGGAAGAGGACTGTCAGATTGCGGTTTCTGGGGATGAGAAGGTGTGGTGTTCTCTGGACGCGAAAGGGCTGATCACGCTTGGGAGAGTCCCCTCCGCTCATCCCACCAATATGAACCCTGTGGTGCTGACGCATCAACTCACCCATCCTCAGCCGCTGCTTGGGGTCGTACACAGGTGGGCTTCCTTGGCGCTTTCCCTTCATGGAGACCGAGCCATTTGGCTCGGTCTCCATGGACACGCTTCCAGTTTGAAATTCGACTTAACCCTGGGAACGACCACAGAAGTATTGCCCAGTGTGCTCGACGAAGAATAACCGGTCCATTCGAGTGCTGTACTCTGGAGGAAGTGGTTGACCAGGGTGGGATTTCTGGAGATGAGCCACCAGCAGGGGCCAGAACTGAGTCAGTGTTCTGTGCTGCCAAATCCCTCCGGGAGACAATTCGAGTCGTAGCCCCCACACGAGTGTCATGGGGAGCCTCCTCCGAAACTTGGGGCGGTCGTTCTCGCGGGCGGTGCCTGGGCAACCTCAAGTTCGTCCACACGACATCGTCTCTCCCCGGAGTCAATGGCCCCACGAATTCCTCGACAGATCGGGGGGATCGCGAGCATATCCTATTGGGTAATACGCTGGGAAATGAGAGTACGCCAATTGTCGCTCACGCCAGCGTGTTAGTGTGGCTCGCAATTGAGTGGCCAATGCTGGCTGTGACCGCCTGACCGACTCGACGGGTGTGCCAGCGACAGACCATCCAGCTGACGCCGGACGCTGCCGGGGGCATCTGCTCCCCAATGATCGGCAAGCGTTTCTGGCGTACACACGTATCCATTGTTTCCCGTAGTTCAAATCCCATCGGGGAATTGTTTCGGACCTAATTCTTACTTCAACCGGAACATGTCGCTGGCCACGATCTCATGCACCCATGATCGGAAACCGTAGTTCTTCTCCCAAATCTTGGCCACAATGGCATCGATTTGCACACTTCGTGTTCATCGATACGCATCGCGTCTGTGTCTCACTCGCATCACGTGAACGACTTGAGTGTGATCGCTGATGCCATAGAGCACGCGGTAGTCGCCGACGAGGATTCTCCAATCGTTGAACGACCCCTATCAGCTTCTTGCAACCGGATGTGCGAGGGTCGTTGGCCGATTGCTGCATGGCTGCGACGACACGCTGAAACACGTCTGCGGGAAGCTGCTTCAAATCGCGTTCAGCACGTTGCTCCAACTGGATCTCATACACGCGGATTGTACTCCCGCAGGAATTCATTCAATGGTCGTAGTTTGAGGGGCTTGTTCCTCATTTCCTGGAGCGCCGCCAAGTCGTCCGCTTCTTCCAGACGTTCGAGCATCTGTTCGTAGTCGTGGATGTCGAGAATCACGGCGGTGGCCTCTCCCGCCTCGACCACAAATTGAGGTTTTCGTCGTCTCCGTGGCATGGCTTGGACCTTTCGTCCATGAGTCACTTTGATCGAAACAACTCGCTGGCCACGATCTCGTGAATCAGCGAACGGAAACCATAGTCCTTTTCGCAAACCTTGGCGACAATGGCGTCGATCCTCGGCCCGTCGGCGGCGGCGGGCAGAGCACCAGTGGCGTAGGTCAATAGCTTGATCGTGAGGGCGCGGGCGAATTGGTCTTTGTCGGCGAGGAGCAGCTGCTTGAACTCGTCGATGTTGGCGAAGCGGCGACCATCAGGCAGTGTATCAGCCGGATCGACTTTGAGGCCCTTGTAGTACGGCATCTTACGGTCGCCGATGCTGACCTCCTCAACATGCCTCGCCCAAATGTTGGTGCGGTAATGGTCGCGCCAGCCGCCGATGACATCGAAACTCTCCAGCGAGAAGCCAGGAGGATCGATGTCGACGTGACAACTCGCGCACGATTCGATCTGGCGATGCTTGGCGAGTTGCTCGCGAATCGTCGTCGCTCCGCGGATGTCGGGTTCGAGGGCGGCGACGTTCTCGGGGGGTGGCTCCGGCGGCTGACCGAGGATGCGGTCGAGTACCCAAGCCCCGCGCAGCACGGGAGACGTGCTGGTCCCGTTGGCGGTGACTTTCAGCACGCTGGCCATTGTGAGCACACCGCCGCGATGGCTATCGGGCGGCAGCGGGGTCTTGCGAAACGCATAGCCCTCGACGCCGGGGATGCCGTAATGCTTCGCCAAGCGGGCGTTGAGCATCGTGAAATCGGACGCGACGAAATTCGCGAGGCTCAAGTCTTCCTTCAGTACCTCCGCAAAGAACAGCTCCGTCTCGCGGACCATTGACACCTTCAGCATGTCGTCGAACTCGGGGTACAGCTGGTGGCTCGGCTCGGTGAAGTCGATATCACGGAGGCCGAGCCACTGGCCGACGAAGTTCTGGGTGAACTGCTCGGCGTTGGGGTGCTGGAGCATGCGTTCGACTTGTTGATGAAGCGTCTCGCCAGGGTTGTTCCCGGTCAATGCCCCCTTCGAGGCCAAATCCAGCAACTCCTGATCCGGCATCGTGCTCCATAGGAAATACGACAACCGGCTGGCCAGCGCGTAGTCAGCCAGCGGCCCTGGCTCCTCGCGGAGGAACAGAAACTCCGGCGAGACCAGAATCGCCGTGAGGCCCACGCGGATGGCTTGCTCGAAGGAACGCTGCTCGCCCAGCTTGGCCTCGACGAGTGCGACGAACGGCTGGATGTCGGCGTCGGTGATCGGTCGCCGAAAGGCCCGCTGGGCAAAGCTGCGGAGAATGCGGGCAGCGTCGACGAGTGGTTGCTCCGAGACGACTTCAACCCGCTGGGAATAATTGTAGATCGGGGCCTTCCCTTGCGGCATGTCGCCGAAGATGCGGCGATGACTCTCCGGAGGCCAGGCGTCGTGCAGCGGGCCTTCGACCTCGACCCAGTCGATCCCCAGGCCCGGTCCATCGTATTTGTCTGCTCCGACTTTGGTGACGGTCTGAGCGTTGGCCAGTCCGTATGGTGAGATACGAATGTGATGGCGGGCCTCGAAGTGGTCGGTGAACTCAACCACTGTCGGCTGGTCCGGCTCCGCGTCGAAATAGTTGACGAGGTGATTCTTAGTTCCCATGAGCATCGGCCCGGCATCAATGCGAAACGTGACCGGCTTGTCGTTACTTTGAAACCCATAGGCGGAAATGCGGATGCGGTAGCGACCCCGGTCCGGCGGATAGAACTGTCCGACCGTGATCGCATTCCACCCCGACGAACTGAACATCACGACCGAATCGTCGCGGTGCCGATAGACGTTTTCGGTTGTCGTCTTCACCAGTCGCTCGTCCTTCAGCGTGTACCGTTGCTGCACCCGCGGCGGTTGCGGCAGGTTGGCGATGGCCACGCTCAGGGCCGTGTCAGCTGCATCGAGGTAGCGGTCCATCAAGAAGGACGAGGTGTGGAGTGCCTCGCCGACGTTATCAAACCCTCCTGCGGAGCTGTCCATGGGAAGCAACTCGGTCAGATCAGCATTGATACCCAGCAGGTCGCGGATGGTATTCTGGTATTCGGTGCGATTGAGCCGCCGCAAGACAGTGCGACCGGGAGCGGCTGGGCCGTCTGACTTCGACTCTGGCGGCGCAGCGTGTAGCGCCCAGGGGGCGATCAAAACGCACACCAGAATGAGGCCGCTTCGCACCACCCATGGGGTCGCATTTCGCACTGGCTCGAATTCGTCAAAGCAGCCGGTCGTGTCACAGAACATGTGCCATTCTCCAGAATGCAGTCGCATCGTGCGGATCGGACACTCGTACGATGCCGTATGCAGATCTGGCCTTCGATTCAAATCCCTGAGCATGCCCGATTCAGAAACTGGATTCGATTGTGACCCATGCCGAGGCCTGGTGCAATTCGAGACGAGACTCCGCGGTGCGGCGCATGGCAATCGAAAGGAATCCGTTGAAGAGACAGTGACAAAGAGTAGAGACTGCATGTCCGCTGAGGACCGAATGGCGTCGAAGCGGACGGGCTCCACTCGATGACCATACCCACTGCCCGAGGACACCTGGAAGATGGCCGAAGCACCATTACGCCTAATCCCGATGGCTCATGTCCAGAGCGTAGTAGCGTCGATCGCTTTCTATGCCAAACTGGGCTTCCGTGTCCGCAACACGAATGCCCTTCCCGATCGCCTGGTGCCAAACTGGGCGATGCTGGAGGGGCAGTCCGCACAGTTGATGTTGAGTTTGGCCAGCGAACCCGTGGTTCCGGAACAGCAGGCGGTGCTGTTCTACGTGTACTATAACGATGTCGAGGAGGCCCACCGTACAGCGACTGCCTTGGGGTTGAAGCCCAGTTCGCTCACCTACCCATTCTACTGCCCATGCGGGGAGTTCCGCGTCATGGATATGTATGGATACTGCTTGATGATCACGCACACGTCATAGGGATGTGTGCCAGAAAAAGGCCGGATTTTAGAGAGCAGATGACGCCGGCGAGCGTCCAGTGGCCTGACAGTCGATTGATTTCGGCTTGTCGGAATTCCTTGATGGAGTACACTTCCCCCGCCAGTCGCCGAGTCGAACCCCTGCGGGTTCGGTGTGTCCGCTGGCTGACTACCCGATAGTGTAATGGTCAGCACAACAGATTTTGATTCTGTTTGTCCAGGTTCGAATCCTGGTCGGGTAACTTGATGATCAAGGCACCGCATGGCTTGGCTGGTGCGGGTTTGTATTTGTACCTGTGTTTGTACCGCTGCGGTCTGGATCATTCACAAAAAAACCTCGCAACCTGAGTGGACTGCGAGGCTTGTGAATCTGACCATGAAAACGAGTGCTACTTGGAGGCTGCTTCTTCGCCGTCTTTCTTCTTCTTGGCGACAACTTCGGGCTGCATTTGAGCGGCCCCTGGTTCGATCGGTGCGATCACTTCGGCACGCGGTGCGACCACATGGACGATGATTTGATCGGGAGCGGCCTTGACGGTGACTCCCGATGGCAGGTCGACCAGATCGCGGACATGGATGGCCTGACCCAGAAGCAGCTTGTCAATTTTGACGATGATGGCGTCAGGCACGTCGGCCGCGGAGGCTTCAATATGCAGGGTATGGACGGGTTGTTCGAGCATCCCCCCCGTGACGACTCCGGGTGCTGTCCCACGCACGTGGACGGGAACGACGACGTGAACACGCTCGTTGACATCGATCCGGACAAAGTCGACGTGAGTGATATTCTTCGAGAAAGAGTCCCACTGGACCTCTCGCACCAGGGCCGTTTCCACTGTGCCAGCGCAGTGAATTTCCACCAATTTGTGACCGCTGTAGACCAGGGGGCGAACCACGTCCTGGGACAGCGTCAGCATGGCTGATTCCTGGCCGTGACCGTACAGATTGGCCGGAATCAGCCCTTCCAGACGCAAACGAGCCGCAGCCCGGGATCCCTTACCAGTTCGAGATTGTGCTTCAATCTTCGTCGCGTGTGCCATGGTCGCATCTCCAAACGGAGCGATCCAGCGGACCGCCACCTGCTCCAACACCGTCCCCGCGACTGGCTGTTAAAAACCAGTTGGGGCGGAAAGAAGCGGGGAATGATACCGACCGAGAGAATCACACGCAACTTGGGCAGGTCACTCAGGGAAGTGTACGTAAGAACACTTCCCTGCCTGCATTCCTGTGCTGCGTCTTACCGACCATCCCGTAACCGGTCGCCGAGAAAATTGTCGAGATCATCAATGGCATAGATCTTGTTGATGGTTGTCTCAAAGTCGTATCCGACTCGGCGATACCTCACTTTTTGATCGTCGAGGATCACGTAACAGGAGCGGTTGTCCCCGTCTCGTGGTTGTCCCACCGAGCCCACGTTGACCAAGATCTTTCGTTCGGCCAAGGTCCATTGGAAATCGATCTCATCCGGACTGAGGAACGAGTAGTCTTCGGTAAAGATTCCCGGGATATGGGTGTGTCCCTGAAAGCAATACTTGTCAACCAGACCAAAAATGCGTTCCATTTTCCGTTGATTGTAGATGTCTTCCGGGAAGACATATTCATTGAGTGGATTGCGGGCCGACCCGTGGACAAACAGGTGTTTTTCCTCACGTTTCATTCGTGGGAGGTCTCCCAGGAATTCCCAGCGTTTCTCATTTCCGACCCGATCCCCGGTCTCCAGCATTTTGCGTGTCCAGAGAATCGCGCGTTCGGCACCGGCATTGAATCCTGCCGGGTCGAAGAGTGCGGCTTGGTCATGGTTACCCAGAATCACCACAGCGCAATGCTTGATGACCAGATCAATGCACTCACGTGGATTGGGACCGTACCCGATGATATCGCCGAGACAATATATTTCCGTCACACCCTGCTCGCGCAAGTCGGCGAGTACCGCCTCCAGGGCTTCCAGGTTGCCGTGAATATCACTGATGATCGCTCTCAAGTCATTCGACTCCCGGACCACTGTTCTCAGAGCCAATCTCTCATTGGTCGTCCTCGTGGCGCAATCGCGCATTCTGTCATCAGATCGATCAGTAACGCAAGTCCATATTGACTCGGTCGTGTGGAGTGCGTTTCTCATCTCCTCGGTGGTCACTTGTGATTCCTCCCGGTTTCGAGCGATAATGCGAGGGTTGTTTCGACTCACTTCGTCGAAGGATTCCCATGCGCTCCGCAGGTTTTGCACTTCTCTTGTTGGCTTTCTCCGTCATGACAGCTTCCCTGTTCTCCGCTCCGCCCGAGAAAGATAGCTTCGGCAAAACTGCGAAAGGCGAGGCGGTGGAGCGCTTCACGCTTCGCAACAAGGCGGGCGTGATGGCCCGGCTGAGTACACGCGGGGCAACGCTCACCGAGTTGCATGTGCCCGACAAAAAGGGGCAATTGGCCGATGTGGTGCTCGGTTTCGATGATGTCGCCGGGTACGAAGGCGATGGCAATCAACACTTCGGATGCACCACGGGGCGCGTGGCGAACCGGATTGCTAAGGGGAAGTTCACCCTGGACGGCAAGGAATACACGCTGGCCATCAACAATCCCCCGAATGCCCTGCATGGGGGGATCGAGCGGAATCTGGGGCAGGTCGTCTGGGCGGCTGAGCCGTTCGAGAACGAAAAGGGACCGGGTGTGATCTTTCGCTACACCAGTCCCGATAGCGAGGAAGGGTTCCCCGGCAAACTCGATGTCACCG
>JANOKO010000315.1:0-1267 GCA_031419335.1 Planctomycetota bacterium | reverse complement strand
GACGGGGCATCGTACTGGGGGCGGGACTGGGTGGGGAATTCTGAGGTCGACATACCGGGTGTTCCGGGAGATGGGAGTGGTATAGGCTTCCAGCCTGTCAACTGCGTGGGAGGCATCCTTGCTGGTCTGCAACTTGCCCGTCATCTTTTGATCTGCGGAAGGGAAGACAGGCTGGAAGCCTATCCCACTCAAGGCAGTTCGATCGACTCCGTGAACGCCACGAACTTTTCCCGTTCGCGGAGGGCCAATGCGTTTTCGCCGATCAGTTTCACGAAGACGGTGGAATCAGGTCGCGGAATAATCACTGCGAGAATCGTCTTGGTCTCGCCTACCAGTTGGACCAGCGAGCCTTCGATCCCGCTAGAACGGACCGGAGTGAGCTGCAGGTCAGCCTCTATGATCTCCGCCAGCCCCACTTGTTCCCGCCAGCGATTCACGTTGCCCAGAACGGGCTGCCCCGGTCCCAGACTTGAGAGGGTGATCTCGCATTTCTGATTGCCCTCCGCGACCGTCAACGTCGCCATCCGCATAGAGTGAGGGCCTGCAACCGTCCAACCCGCCGGGGTGGTGTATTTGACACCACCCGTATCTGGAGCCTCTCCGGTCGCCGCAGGGAGCGATGGATTCGCATCACGCCGTTCCGAGTATTCCGCCTTCACGCGGACCTGATGAATCCCCTCAGCCGGTTTGCAGCCTATCAGCCCAAAACTGCAACAACTGAGCAGAACAAGAGTTCCGACAGCGAAAACGCGGTGGAAAGTCACGATGAGTGTTCCGGAAGAGGCGGCCAAAAGCCGCTTATGGGCGGGGCAAGGAGGGTGTCAAACGACCCGCGCGAGGCATCAACGCCCTATTATAGACCCTTCGCTGGGCCAAAGTACATCACCTGCACAGAAGTCTTCCAAACTCGGGAGCATTCGCCAAATGGGGGTGGCCCGATTCCTTAGAGCGGTTTCAGAACCGGTTTTACACATAGAATTCCCAACCCCAAACCGTGTCTCCAGGGCACACCTCCGACGCCCCGAAGGGGGCCTGACTCGATAGCCCAGGGCCAGTGATCCGACAAAGTCGAGGAACACCGCCCTGGGTCAGGAGGCCACACTTCTGATCGAAGCCCTGAAAGGGCGGTATCATTTTGGCGGCTCAGGGTCGCGCCCTTTCAGGGCTGGGTGCAGCTCTGTTGTGCGAGCGGACCCAGGGCTGCGCGGCACGACTGGCGTCGTTCTGCTCCGCCCTGGGCTTTCGAGTCCGGCCCCTTCGGGGCGAA
>JANOKO010000314.1:0-1317 GCA_031419335.1 Planctomycetota bacterium | reverse complement strand
GTCGCATACTCGATCACGATCAACCCAAGCGAATCTTACTCGGAATCCTGACCAATGAACTGGTCAAGTTCGAAGCCCGCTGTATCGGATTCGTCATCATGCCCGACCATGTGCATGCTCTGATCTGGTTCCCGAGGACCGGTCAGCTGAGCCGATTCATGCAGCAGTGGAAGGGGCGGAGTTCGAAGGGGATCAAGGAGTTTCTGTTTCGCGGGGTGCCGGAGTATGCGTCGAAGTTCCCCCAGTCTGATCCCATCTGGCAAGTGCGGTTCTATTCGTTCGAGATCTACACCACAGCCAAGATCGAGGGGAAGCTGAACTACATGCACCTGAATCCCGTGCGGGCGGGGCTGGTGGAGACGCCGACGGAGTGGCGGTGGGGGTCGGCGAGATGGTATCTTGAGGGCCGAACGGTGGGGGTTCCGATTCAGTGGGTGGATTGATGCGATGCGACGAGCCAGTGCCTCTTGTTCCTGCGTCACCCAGACATCCAAAGCGATGTCTGGGCCACCCTGTCGGAATTAACGAGTTTATGTGTGGTTGGAAACCTTTCACGGTAGGCGGCACTGTTATGGGATGTAATTAGTCATGAGATATCGTGTGGCAGTTGCTCTTGGGGTAATTCTGGTTGTGGTCACGATTGGTTCATTTTCATCTTTATACATGGATTCATTTGATCTGACAAAAAACTTACCGCCATGTGCAATGATCATTCGACAAGAGTCCGAAGAGGCTGGCCCATTGGCGATGGATGGGCGGAAGTTGGTTGTATTTCGTGGAGACAATTCATGCGTAGAGGAGTGGAAACATAAGGTCGTAAGCCGTACAGGCTTGAAGTGGAGGCCATGCCCTGCTGATCGGTCTATCTCGGATACGCACTATGATGCCCCTGAAGAAATGTTCTCTGATGTTGGTATATACAATATTTCCTACGCAGACGACATGTCGTTGAGTTGGGTTTTCTACGTGTCGCACGATGGTGTGTGTTGGTGTTTTACGCAATGGTAGCCCCCGCCGCGAGGTGTGAAAACTCTGCACACGATCCGTGAGGCAATTGCCTGGCGGGGTGGCGGGGTGGCGCGAGGTGTGAAAACTCTGAACGCGGGTGGCACCCAACGCCGTTAACCCTTTGGAGGTCGGAAAAGAAGTCTTGATGCGACAGAGGTTTGTGGCGACGCTTCGGTTCTCACACTGAGGTGTCACACATCACTCACCCGAAAGGAATCGGGATGTCGCATCAAGGCGGGGTGGCCCAGACATCGCGGGGTGGCGCGAGGTGTGAAAACTCTGCACACGATCCGTGAGGCGAAAGGCGGG
>JANOKO010000313.1:0-6583 GCA_031419335.1 Planctomycetota bacterium | reverse complement strand
GGCCGCCGGAACGCTCTCACTAACATCCGTCGTCGTTGATCTGGGCGACATCGTATCACAGCGAGCGAAGGGCCTCTCCGGCCATGTTTTGGACTCCATCGTCATCTTCTCTCTCTAATACCGTTCGCAACAGCGGTTCGGCATTCTCCGGTCGCAGCTTGCCAATGGCTTCCGCAGCAGCGGCTCTGACCCGGTTTTTGGGGTCGGATTGCATGGATTGGCTCACGAGGTCTGTGGCGCCGGGGTGCCCGAGATCCCCCAGAGCCTTGATAGCGGCCATGCGGGCCAGCCAGTCTTGGTCCTTTCGGGCCATCTCCATCAGCGGGGTGAGCGCTCGCGCGTCACGTGCCAACCCCAGCACGCGCGCGGCGGGCGAACGAGAAAGCCGAACTTCATGGCTGAGTAAGCCGAGCAGCTCATCGATACCGTGCCGCTGCACGGAAGTGGTCAGCCCCAACAGCGACCGCTCTGACCAATTACGCACGGTATTAACGGGGTCGGTCAGCCCGCGGACCAGTGCCGCAATCGTCGCTGCGTCCTGTTGACCGCCCAGTCCGGCAGCGGCCAGGGTGCGAGTGAATGCACTCTCCGACGCGAGCAGCGGCAGCAGGATCGCCGCGATTGCAGGCAGGTGGCATTGGCCAAGCGATTCGGCTGCCAACTGACGCTCGGATTCTGCCAAGGCGTTGTCTGACAGGTGGCGAATCAGGGCCTGCGCGGTGTCCCAATCGGAAGTCCCGGCGGCGGCGGCGATGGCTGCCCGTCGGACTTCTTCGAGAGGGGATCGGAGTTGATCGAAAAGTTCAGACATGGGGTGCGGATTGATTGGCGAGCGTTTTGAGGCAGCGATTGTCGCCTCTTTCTCCGAAAAAGGACGCTCTTTTGCGGAGCAAAAGGCGACAAAGTCAGGACCGGGGGGCTGACGCCGCCCCGCTCACCATCTCGATTTCACGTCCCTTGGACCAGTCCCAGGTCGACGAGTTTTTCACGACATTCATCGCGTTCACGAGACCGCTGAAGCGGCTTCCACTGGGAATCCTGAGCCTCGAGGAACAGCTCCTCACTGGCGGGCAGACTCTCTCCCCGCAAGGCTGCCAATTGGGTCAATCGCTGGATCACCCCCGACTCCAGCCGCGACAGTGACAACGCATCCCGTCGGTAATCAATGAACGCCTCCCAGACGATTGGAAACAGTTTGGCTACGATCTGCTCGCCGATCATGGTGGCGTACTGCCGAATCTCCAACTGCGCATGCGTGTCCATGCGCAGTGCGAGGAAATGCAGCAGGTTATGCAAATCGATCTTCCAGTACGCCTCTGTATAACTGCACAAGGGGAGATCTTTGCGAGCCTGTTCGCGGGCGACTCCGACTTCCAGTCGTTCGCGGTACAGACGTTCGGCGGTCTTTTGAAACTCGCGTTCGGACTCGGTCAGCTTCTGCCCCATCTCGGGAGACAGGTAACCTTCACTCCCCTGCCGGTTGGTGGTGGCCTGGGTCCGCCACTCCTCGGGCAGAGTCGTTTGGAGTGAATCTATCGCCACCGAATAGCGGGTGCTGTATTCGTTGACGCTGGCCATGCGGTGTCTGATCCACTGCCGCCAGCAGTCCATCGGCACGCGAACCAGCAGCTTGATCTCGGCCATTTCCAGCGGGGTCGTATGCCGATGCCGCATCAGGTAGCGAATCAAGGTGCGGTCATCCGAGACGTGCTTTGTGCCCGTCCCATAGCTGACGCGGGCTGCCTGGACGACGGCGGAATCGTCTCCCATGACATCCACCAGGCAGATGAACCCATCATTGAGGACCGAAAACTTCTTCCAGCGCAGTGATTCAACCGATTCAGAGTTCGAAGCCATGGGGATTCCTGCACGCAAGCGATATCGAGAGACACACAGTCCAGCGGGTCCGAGATTCTGGCGTCTCTCCCCCAGAGATGCCAGCCGAAGGCAGGGCACTTCCGTTCCAAGCCGACAAGCCGACTGGGTGGCTGGGCGACTGTGGTTCACCAACGGAAGCCCCCAAATCCCAAGCTCAGGCTACCGGAGCGAGTAGCCTCTGAGGTCGAGTTGTATGCATGCCTTGCTGAGGGCAACTAAGCGTTGTCAAGACACTCGACGCGATTGACAATTCTGCAATCGATGGTACAAAGTGTACATGGAGAGGTGTGTATTCTCTCGTCGCCTTTTCGCACTCTGCAACAGACAAGGATCTTGAAATGGGCATTCTCCTCACTCCTCACTCCTCACTCCTCGGTTGAGATGTAAGTTCAGGCTGGTACTTATACTCTGGATGCTGGCTTTCACCGGATGTGGCTGGACGAGAAGTGGACCACCAACTCCTACGACTACGCTCTTCTTTACTGCACCCATAGAAGTGCCAATGCAAGGTAATGGTTACTTCATCGTGGTGTATGGTCCTGGCATTCAACCGGGAGGTAACAGTTCCCCTGCAACAGCATGCTCAACACCATCAGGCAAACCTGAACCACAAGCGGGATGGACATATTTGTCAGCCCAGGTTTCAGGGCTCGTGGCTGGCAATGAATACTCCGCAGATGTTGAAGTACGTGCAGCATGGGGAGGACCCAAGTCGGAGTATTTCTACACTGGCATATTGTCATGCGACGAACAAGGTACCTATTTCTGTGAGTAGAGGTGGCTATTTCACGGGGTTGCGACTTCGTTTGTCAAGAAGCAACCCATTTCTCAATCGAGGATCACCCATGTCTGATCGCAGACACGTCATCCGTATTGAGGATCGAGACGGGTTCACTTTAGTGGAGGTGATCGTCTCGATCGGAGTCATTGGGTTGCTCATGGCTCTTTTGCTTCCTGCAATCCAACGGGTGCGAGAGTCATCTCGTGCAGTGGAGTGCAAGAGTCATCTGCATCAGATTGGTATAGCTGTCCACAATCATTGCGAAAAATCGGGAGGCAAACTCCCTCATACGCACCTTCCACTGACAAAATTGCTACCGCTCGTCGACATGGCATCTCTGGCAGACTATCTGGATCGAGGGACACCACCTTCCCAGTCAGTCCCCTCTGGACCTGCGCTCTACGTGTGTCCGAGCGACCCTCAAGCCTCCACTGAAAAATGGCGAACAAGCTATCCGATCAACTGGGGGACAAAAATACTTTCGCTGAACGGGATGGTGGCCAGCCATGGATCCGGTACGACATTTGATGGCCATCCAACGAACCTTGCGGACATCACTGATGGACTCTCAGCAACAGCGATGTTTTCAGAGCAACTCGTCAGGGTGGTATCAGGCCCCAGTAACATTTCTGTTCCGATGGCGAAACAGGCTCCACTAAGACACGTATGGAAAACTGGCCGAGACTTCACGGATGGGCATGAGTTAGAACTGGCTGCGTACTGCTTAGATCCAGTCAATCACAACACAGCGACATTGGGTGGGTATTTCGGAACAGCTACATTAGGTGCGGAATCCCCTTACAACCATATTGCGCCAGCAAACTCATGGTCATTCCATATCCCGGGAGAATCTCTGTACGGAGCGTTTGCCCCAAGCAGCAATCACCCCGGTGGTGTTCATGTCCTGCTGGCCGATGGCAGCGTGCGGTTTGTCTCTTCGTCCATTGGCTTGCCGGTCTGGTGGGCACTCGGTTCTCGCAACGGCAATGAATCGGTCGGGGAGTTCTGAATATCGATTTTCTCGATGACATTCACTGGAAAAGATGGGTTTTCGTAGCAGGGGTGTTCCTCGCCATCGGATGTGTCGGTTATGGCTTGATGAATGTCGACATCTACGCCTACATGCACGCCTCTCCTCCGATATCACTGGAAGCTGCGGAGCGCGGTGAGCCAACACTGAAAGAGTTACTCGTTAACAAAGCCGATCCAACATCGAGCGGGGCCAGGGCGAAACCGAAATCGGAATTGGAGGTCTCCGGAAGCTTTGAATTGACATGGACTGACTGGAGAATTTCATCCATATCCGAATCGATCAAACATCTGAATCAAGGCAAAGCGAAATGGCTCAAGGAGCGGGACAAACCGTCTCCACTGGTAAAGATCGGAATTGTACGACGTTCATGGCTGGCTCCCGGTGAAGTCGTGGTTTCGAGCCGCTCTGTAAACATCAAGAAGAAGAGCAGCACCGAGGGAACGTGGTCTGTTAAGCTGATGGCTCCCGAACAACCGGGGACGTATCGCGTGCGCGTGATCTTCGGACAGATGCATCTCGGAGACCGTGCCCCGATCTCTTCCTGCCGCAAAGTTGCGGTGTTCGACATTATTATCGAGGAATAGGGGGTAGCCCGCCCCGGTTGATTCGCTTTGGAATCTTATCGACAAGTAGGGGGGGCCAGCCGCTTCGGACCGCAGGCACACCAAGTTCTGCGCCGCACAAATGGTGGGCCTGCGGTCCAAAGCGACTTTGTCTTACTCGATTTTCTATTGATGCAACATCTTCGACGCTTGCGTGTTGCCGACGGGTGTCATATGAATTCAAGTGAATCGCTCATGACCGAGAAACCTCGGCCACGCTCGCCTTCCCCCGACTTCGCTCACCCGTTGAGGACTCACCGATGATTCGAATCTGGACTTGTCTGACAGCTTGCCTGTACCTTGCCAGCTTTTGCCTTGCCACACTGAGCTTGGCTGCCGACCGTGTGGCTTACGATACTGTGGAAGCCGCCGCGAAGGATCCGGACTTCATGGTCCAGGGGGAGTACACCGCCGAAAGTCAGGGGGTGCAGGTCATCGCTCTGGGCGAAGGGCAGTTCCGCGCGGTCAAGTACACCGGCGGTTTGCCGGGCGCGGGATGGGATCTGAAGACGAAGTCGGCGGAAGAGGGCGATGCCGCCAAGGTGGCTGAGATCACCAAGGATCTCAAGCGAGTCGAACGCAAGAGCCCGACGCTCGGAGCCAAGCCTCCCGAGGGGGCGATCGTGCTGTTCGATGGGACCGAGGAGAGTCTCAAGGCTCACTGGATGCCGGGAGCGAAGAAGAATGACGCGGGGCTGCTCATGGAAGGCTGCACCACGACCGACGAGATGCAGAACTTCACGATCCACTTCGAGTTCTGTTTGCCGTACATGCCGAACTCGCGCGGCCAGGGACGGGCCAACAGCGGGTTCTACCTGCAGGGCCGCTACGAGTGCCAGATCCTCGATTCGTTCGGGTTGGACGGTCTCGACAACGAGTGCGGCGGGGTCTACACCGTCGTGCGTCCCGACGTGAATATGTGCCTGCCCCCGCTGGCGTGGCAGACTTACGATGTGGACTTCACCGCAGCCAAGTTCGATGGCGAAAAGAAGACCTCCAACGCCAAGATGCTGTTCAAGCACAACGGCGTGGTGATCCATGATCGCGAACTCGTCAAGATGACCCCCGGCGGGACGCTGAACACGGAATCCGCCGTGCCGGGACCGCTGCATCTTCAGAATCACGGAGACCCAGTTCGCTATCGGAACATCTGGGTGGTGAAGAAGTAACTGCCCCGTCGTGTTATCATGTGTGACCGAAGAGCTTGGTGCATCCTCCTGCCCTTCGGTCTCCTTCTTTTCGGACATCCCTTCCATGACGCGATTGTTTCTGGTGTCGCTCTCGCTCGGACTGATCGGGCAGGTGCTGACCTTTGCTCAGGACGCACCCCCGTCCACTCCCGCAGCGACGCCTGCAGTGCCGCTGGCACCGACGACTTGGCAGTATGCCCTTGATGCTGCTGTGGCGGCGGATGGCACCTACTTCATCGCCGATCGCAAACTGCCGGGGATTTGGAAACTGAAGGACGGCCAGAATTCGATCCTGTATCAAGGCACCAAGAAGTACCGCACACCCCTGAACGCGGTGCGGTGTGTGCATGTCGCTGCGGATGGGACACTCTACGCAGGCGACTCGGCCACGCGCGAGGTCTATTCGGTTTCACCGAACGGAGAGGTCAAGCCTCTCACCAATGGGTCGATCGGGATCCCCACAGCCATCGCGGTCGTCGATGGCACCGTGTACGTGACCGACCTGGAACTCCAACGCATCTGGAAGTTCCCCGTAGCTGGACTGCCGATCACGCAACAGCCGACCGAGTTCGCGGTCATTGGCGGCTGTCGCGGCCTCTGCGTGGATGACAAGGGGTTCATCTGGGTTTTATCGTCGCTGGTTCCTCAACTCCGCAAGTACACCGCCGATGGGAAATTCGAGCCGGTCGTGAACGAGCTGGTGTTCGAGTTCCCGCATCAAGTCTACGTGACAACTGATGGCACCGCTTACGTGACCGATGGCTATGCGAAAGCCGTCTGGAAGATCGCCCCCGGCGGTAAGCCGGAGAAGTGGGTCAGCGGGGAACCGTTCCAAAACCCGATCGGCATTCGGCAACAGGGTGCCGACTTCATCGTCTGTGACTCGAGGGCGAATGCGCTGTTCAAAGTGACGCCCGACGGGAAGGTTGAGAAGATATTCGGCGGACCACCGAACCCACTGCCGGTGACCCCGGTGACTGCGGCTCCGGCAGCCACTTCCGGTCCGGCAACACAAAAGCCCGTAGAGCCATCGGCGGCAAATCCCAAGTAGACGAGACCGACTACAGTCCGAATCTGGCGAGCCGGGCGGCGTCAGCCC
>JANOKO010000312.1:0-1418 GCA_031419335.1 Planctomycetota bacterium | reverse complement strand
CGATGGCCCGGTACGAGCGAATCGCCTTTACCAGTAGTGTGGCATCGGGAGGCAAGCTGCTGAGAGATGATCGGGTTTTGAAGGTTTCCACGACTTGTCTTTCGGTCCGCGTGAGGACCACTGCCAGCGTCCTTAACTCCTTCCATATTAAACGATGCGGGGAGTCTTTCGAGATCTCGATGACACGCACATCGCGCTACTCGACGCCACTGCGAGCCTTCTCGGAAGTGACGTGCAGATCGGTGACGACACCCTCGTAATCATAGCTGATTCCCTCATTCCACAGGGCCGTCATGTCCGCCGCGAGGGTCGGGGGCTTATTATTTAGTCCGATGACGAAATCGGCCTTCTTCTCGCGACTCTTCTCGACAATCGCCTTCTGCAGGCCCATCGCAACGATCGTTACGATGGCTACGTTATAATGTTATTACATCGAGTAGTTCCCGGATGGTTTTAATCTCATTCGACTTCTCCTCGACCGCCACTTGCCCCAGCGATAGCCCAGCCTCCGTGGCCCACGCACTCACCAGATGTAAGGCCCGCACTCCCTTCGCCGGACTCGCCGATCCCCGCGCCGTCTTGCCATCGATCGCCACCGTTCGTCCCCGCAATCCCGTCTGCAACCCAGCTGTCCATTTTACACGAGAGGCCGAGAACTCCTTCGGATCGAGCAAGCCCAACACGCGAGCCAACGTGTCGTGCGAAGGGATCCCTGCCGGCAGCTCAAAGAACCGCTCCAGCCACTCCCGCCGGAACTTCGCAAAGGTCGCCACCGCCACAAAAACATCCGCACCACTTAACACCGCCAGGATCGTGATCCCCACGATGTCCACGAGCCAATGATCGCTTCGACCAGATACGCGGATCTGGAATGTGCTGGAGCGACTCACACAACGACTTCAGAACAGAACCATCCATGGCGACATTGCATCCTGGCAGAGGAACTCACCGCGCCATATTTCACGCGGTCCCCCCATATCCGCAAGCCAACCGCCCCATGGACAGTGCAGGCGGCGGATTCTGATGCGTACCGCGTGCGGTGAGGTGGCGGAGTCATGTCATTAACTTGGCCCACAGGCCGTGTGACAGAACACCGGACTCCGCGCCGCCGCGACTTCATCCGGCCGGCGGACGCTCGTGGTGTGCGGGGCCTCGTGGACCATCTCGGGGTCTTCGATGACGATCTCTTTCAGGGCGTTGATGAACGAGTCAAGGGTCTGCTTCGACTCGGTTTCGGTCGGCTCGATCATCATTGCCTCGGGCACCACCAGCGGGAAGTACACCGTCGGGGCGTGGACGCCGAAGTCGAGCAGCCGCTTCGCCACGTCGAGCGTGCGAACGCCGTACTTCCGCAAGCCCCGTCCCGAGAGCACGAACTCGTGCATGCACGGCTCCGGGTGCGGCAATTCGTAGGTCTT
>JANOKO010000311.1:0-1242 GCA_031419335.1 Planctomycetota bacterium | reverse complement strand
ATGAAGAGCAGCGTATCTTTGCCCGTGACATCACGGAAGTATTCGGCCATCGTTAGCGCCGAGAGCCCGACACGGAGGCGAGCGCCGGGCGGCTCGTTCATCTGGCCGAACACCATGCAGGTTTGCTCGATGACCTTGCGTCCAGTCGAGCCGATGTCGGCTTCCTGCATTTCGAGCCACAAGTCGTTCCCTTCGCGGGTTCGTTCCCCGACCCCGGCGAAGACCGAGTAGCCGCCGTGAGCAGCGGCGATGCGGGCGATGAGCTCGGTCAGAATCACGGTCTTGCCCAGACCGGCTCCCCCGAACAGACCGGCCTTTCCCCCACGCACGAACGGGGTCAGCAGGTCGATGACCTTGATCCCGGTTTCGAAGACTTCCGTCTTCGAGGAGAGGTCTTCTAGCCGAGGTGGCTGCCGGTGAATCGGCCACTTCTCTGCGGTCGTGATCTCGCCGCGACCATCGATCGGATTGCCCAGGACGTTGAACACGCGGCCCAGCGTTTCCTTGCCGACCGGGACCGACAGCGGAGCGCCGGTGTTGACGACCTCCATGCTGCGGACCATACCGTCGGTCGTGCCGAGGGCGATGCAGCGGACGCGACCACCACCGAGGTGCTGCTGCACCTCGCCGGTGACGTTGATGTCGATTCCCTTGACCTTCGCCTTCACGGTGACGGCGTTGTAGATGTCCGGCAATTGATCTTCGGCGAACTCCACGTCAAACGTCGAACCGATGATCTGGGTGATGCGACCAAATGCGCTGGCAGTGCTGGCAACCATCTTAGAGCCTCTGTTGAGGGGACGCGGCACGAGCCCGCGTTTGTGTTCGTCAGTCTGATGTTCAAGTCCGTGATTTGCACACTCGCACAAATCAACTCGCCACGTGAGGAGTCTGTACCCCGAAGGGGTTACAGGCGATAGCCCAGGGTCGCGACCAAAGGAAGCGCACCCTGGGTAATCTGGTCCTCACCGCTCTCAACCCTGAAGGGGTTGCACACTCGCAAGCAAGTGTAGAACCCCTTCAGGGTTCATTCCTCTTCGACATCTTGACCCAGGGTAGGCTCCCGTTGGTCGCCACCCCTGGGCTATCCCCTGTAACCCCTTCGGGGTACAGAGGCTTTGTCCGTCGCCTTTCGCTCCGCGAAAGAGCGTTCTTTCGCGGAGCGAAAGACGACAATCCTTACTCCAGCGCCGCTGCTCCGCCGATGATCTCGCTGAGTTCGGATGTGATCTGCGATTGCCG
>JANOKO010000310.1:0-3259 GCA_031419335.1 Planctomycetota bacterium | reverse complement strand
GCGTGTTCGTGCCTTGGCTCAGATGCTACTCGGTCTTCTGGTTCTCTCCTCAACGGTCCACGCCCAGGGACTTAAGATCCCCCGCGCTCAGGACCGCCCGCCGGGTCCGCCGCTCTCCGCCGAGGAAGCGGCAGCGAAGATGACGGTGCCGGAGGGCTTCACGGTCGAGGTGGTGGCTTCGGAGCCTGACCTGATGAATCCGGTGGCGATGTGCATTGATGAGCAGGGGCGGTTCTGGGTCACCGAATCGTTTGAGTACCCGCGACGAGAAGCAGGGCCGGGGAGGGACCGGATCAAGGTCTTGGAAGACACCGACCAGGACGGGAAGGTCGACAAGGTGACGGTCTTTGCCGAGGGGCTGAACATCCCGTCGGGGATCAACGTGGGGCATGGCGGGGTGTGGGTGTGTAATGCGCCGGACCTGTTGTTCCTGCAGGATACGGACGGCGACCTCAAGGCTGACAAGACCTCGGTCCTGCTCACTGGGTGGGGCCGCGATGATACGCACGAGCTGCCGAACTCGCTGACGTGGGGGCCGGATGGGTGGCTGTATGGGCTGAACGGAGTGTTTAATTACTCGCATGTGAAGTACGGGAAGGACAACCCGAACTTCGCGAAGAACCCGGACCATCCCGGCTGGCCGCTGACGTGTGCCCTGTGGCGGATCAACCCGCATACCCAAGAGTTCGACATCTTTGCCGAGGGGACCAGTAACCCGTGGGGGATCGCGATCAATGACGAAGGGGAGTTCTTCCTCTCTGCCTGCGTGATCGACCACTTGTGGCACATCACACAGTCGGGCTACTACATCCGCCAGGGTGGTCCCTACCCGCCGCACACGTGGCCGATCGGGTCGATCGTCGAGCACAAGCACCAGAAGGCTGCGTACTGCGGGATCACCTGGTTCGACAGCGACGCCTACCCCGAGGAGTACCGCAAGGTATTCTACATGGGCAACATCCACGGCGGCTGCATCAACGCCGACATCACCGAGCCGCACGGCAGCACCTACAAGGGCAAACCGCACCCCGGCTTCCCCGCCAAGCCCGGCACATGGGCAGCTGATGTCGACGGGAACCTTCGCAAGGAAGGGACACCCGAGAAGACGATCCTCAAGGATCTGCTGACCGCGAACGATGCTTGGTTCATGCCGGTAGTGCAGAAGGTCGGGCCGGATGGGTGCCTGTATATCCTCGACTGGTACGACCGCTACCACTGCTATCAAGACGCCAACGCCGACCCCGCCGGGATCGAACGCGAGAAGGGGAGGCTGTATCGCCTGCGGTACAAAGAGACGCCCCGGGCTCCGAAGTTTGACCTCGCCAAGGAGACGGATGAGCAACTGATCGAGCGGCTGACCGTCGGAACAAACGACTACATACGTTCCACAGCGGGACGCGTGCTTTGTGAACGGGCAAATCCTAATACTCAGAAAGCCCTAATCCGTCTAGCGCTCGATCGCGCACGGCCTCAGTCAGCCCGACTTCAGGCCCTGTGGACCGCGCATAGCATCGGGAAAATCGAACCCGGTGTGCTGTGGGGGATACTGGCTCATCGCGATGAAGCACCATCCCTGAAGGCATGGAGTACGCGGATTCTGGGGAACCAACTTGACCTGACTGATCACTTGTTTTTTGAGAGTCCGTCCGATCCTGTCACAGAACTACAGGGCATTATTGCTTGGACAAAGTCCGCGTCACCAAGGCGAGGTTTAGAGACTGCCGTCGTACTCCAGATCATGCGGCACCACCCCACCGACGAAACGATCCATCATATTGGCTGGAATGCAATCCAAGATTTCCTGACCATCGATCCGGAAGGCACCTCCACTGAGTTGGCGGATCAAGTGATCGATCAGGGAGTCTATTCACCAGGTGAGTTGCGATCTTACGTCAACGCGATGGATAGCATGTATGATCACCCCAAAGGGATGGGTGGCCTTCGATATTTAGCGGAACGAGCATGTGATTCCGAGACTTCGGCGGAGCTGCGCAAACGGGTGTTGCAAGTCCTCGCGCGGCGACTGCGAGAACATGGACCGACTCATGAGCGGCAGGTCGCCCTGCAAAAATCGCTGCATCAGCCGGTCCGGCAGTTGACCAAATCCGATGATGCTATCGTGGCTAATCACGCAATCCTGATAGCGGCCTTGTGGGGTGATGCGGAGGCACATGAACAGCTCAAAGCGGTGTACTACGATGTTTCTCTTACTCAGCAGAGACGTATTGAAGCTCTACAGACTCTGATCGCTGCTGGAAAAGCAGAAGTCGTCCTCCACGCAGTCAGTGATACTATCAATGCCTCCGGTCCCTCTGCCGTTGGGTTTCGTATCGGGGTGATCGAGTCTCTCGGAGCGATCAACGACGAAAAAGTGGGACCAATGGTGGCGGAATTGCTTGTCGACAACCTGACGGAATGGGAACCAGAAGTCCAGCCAAAGGCCCTCGAAATTCTCACTCAACGCCCAGCGTGGAGCAAACCCCTGCTGGCAGCTATCGACGCCAAGTCGATCTCGAAGGACGCTCTCAACCTGAACCAGCTGCGACGGATGGCGAGCTTCAAGGATGAGGCATTCGCGAAGCAGTTCAAGGCCATCTACGGCACGATCCGCGAGGGACGCAACCCTGACCGCGAGCATGTCATCAACAACACCCGTGACTTCCTGCATGGCACACCCGGCGACGCCGAACGCGGGATCGCGGTCTATAAGAAGGTCTGTGCCCAGTGCCACAAAATGTACGGCGAGGGAGCTGAGGTCGGCCCCGACATCACCCTCAGCGGGCGTAACAACTGGGACCAACTGCTGAGCAACGTCCTCGACCCGAGCCTCGTCATCGGCGGCAGCTACCAAGCACGCATCCTGCAAACCGCCGATGGTCGCGTCCTCACCGGTCTCCCCGTGGAAGAGACCGACCAGCGCGTGGTCCTCAAGGTCCAGGGCGGCAAACTCGAAACGATTCCGCGCGACCAGATCGAGGTCTACAAGGTCAGTGAAGTCTCGATGATGCCGGAACAGCTGGAGAAGCAGATCACGCCGCAAGAGCTCGCTGACCTGTTCAGTTACCTGGCCCTCGATAAACCACCGAGCGACCCGAACGCCAAGTACCTGCCGGGGTATCCAAGGCAAAAGTAACAAGCGGGAGGAAGAAATGGGGAACACTAATCTCCACTGATAACCACTAATCCCGGAAGAGGCAGATCGTGATTGTTTGGCTCTGGATTAGTGTTGATTAGAGGAGATTAGTGTTCCAAATCTCCT
>JANOKO010000309.1:0-2854 GCA_031419335.1 Planctomycetota bacterium | reverse complement strand
GATCAAAGCCATCGGTGCCGACATTGCCGCTCCCGAAGGAGTCCGCGTCATCGAGTCCCAGGGCCGGTTCGTGATTCCCGGAATGATCGATACGCACAGCCACATCATGATTGATGGCGGCGTCAACGAGCATTCGCAGTCGGTCGTGTGCGAAGTACGGATCAAGGACACCGTGCGCTCCAACGATGTGCAAGAGTACCGCGCCCTCGCGGGTGGCCTGACCACCGCGAGGCTGTTGCATGGGTCGGCCAATACGATCGGTGGCCAGGACGCGGTCGTGAAACTGAAGGTCGGCCAAACCGCGCGCGAGCATTTATTCGAGGCCGGTCCGCAAGGGGTGAAGTTTGCCCTCGGCGAGAACGTGAAGCGGAAGGGCGGGCGGTTCCCGAATACGCGGCTCGGGGTCGAGGCCGTTCTCCAGCGGGCGTTCTTCGAGGCCATCGACTATCGCCGCCGTTGGATGGAATACGACCGCGAGAAGAAAGCCAAGGGGGACCAGACGGGCGTACTCCCTCCGCGCCGTGACCTGCGGCTCGAAGAACTCGTCGACATCATCGAACATCGCACGCTGATCCACAGTCACTGCTACCGGGCCGATGAGATACTCATGCTGTTGCGGACAGCTGAAGGACTGGGCATCCGCGTGCAGTCGCTCCAGCATGTCCTGGAGGGGTACAAGATCGCTCCCGAGATCGCCAAGCACGGGGCCAGTTGCAGTACGTTCGCCGACTGGTGGGCCTACAAGATCGAAGCGTATGACGCGACGCCGTTTAATACGTCGATGCTGCGTGATGCCGGGATCAATACGGTCGTGAAAAGCGATGACGCTGAGCTAATTCGGCAGATGAATCTCGAAGCGGCCAAGTCGCTTAAGTACGGCAATATGCCGGTGCAGGACGCCTTGCAGATGGTCACGCGGAACCCCTCTCGCGAACTGGGTATTCAGAGCCGGGTCGGCACACTGGAAGTCGGTAAGGACGGGGATGTGGCGATCTACAACGGCCATCCGTTCAGTCCGTTCTCGCGCGTCGAGCTGACCCTCATCGAAGGCGAGATTCGGTTCCAGCGCGACAAGCAGCCGACGGCGATGACCGCCAAAGGGCAGGAGCGGACCGCCAAGGTGGCACCGTTCGTATTGGCTCCTCCCGAGGTTCGAGCGAAGAAGCTGGAGATTCGGGAGTCGCTCACCCGGCTCCCTGGCGAGTGGCTCGACCGCGGAGATGAGCGCGGCTTGCGGGCTCCATCGACACACAGCCCCTACGCAATCATCGGAGCAACGATCCACCCGGTCGATAAGCTCGACATTGTGGGTGGCACTGTTGTCGTGCGCGATGGCAAGATCGAAGCGGTCATGGAGGGTCCGGGGGCTCCGGCAGATGTGCAGATCATCAACGCCACTGGATTGCATCTGTACCCCGGTCTGATCGACGCGGGCACCACGCTCGGCATCGCCGAGATCGAACTCGTTGAGGTCACGCAGGACGCAGCCGAAATCGGCAAATTCCAACCCGACCTCCGCGCGGGGATCGCCGTCAACGTCGAGAGCGAACTCGTGGTGGTCGCGCGGGCCGGGGGGATCACGACCGCATTTTTGCGACCCACCGGCGGGATCATCGGCGGGCAATGCTCGCTGATTCAAACCGCCGGCTGGACCCCCGAAGAGATGGTCCGCAATTACACTGCGGGCCTGTCGCTCAACTGGCCCGAGGACGACGAAGGGCAACAACGCCTCACGCGGTTCCTCAAAGAGTGCCGTCTGTACGATGCCGCCCGCTCGAACAAAGAGACCGCGAACACCGTACTGAAAGACCCCCGCTATGAGGCCATGCGTCCCTACGTCACGGGTAAGAAACGCATCTTCATCGAAGCCCACAGCCGCCAACAGATCGCCGGGGCCTTGATCTGGGCTGAGGAGGAGAAACTCAAGATCGTCATCACCGGCGGGACCGAAGCCTGGAAGCTGGGGCGCGCCCTCAAGGCTCGCCACGTGCCGGTCATCATCGGTCCGGTGATGCGGGCACCCATCGAGAGCTGGGATCCGTACGACGCCCAGTATGCCAATCCCGGTCGACTGTTTGAGGCCGGTGTCCAGTTCTGCATCCGCTCCGACAACGCGAGCAACAGCCGCAACGCCCCTCTCGAAGCGGCTCGAGCGGTGGCGTTCGGGCTACCGGAGTCAGAGGCACTCAAGTCGGTCACGCTCCACGCCGCCCGCATCCTCGGCATCGACAAGGAGTGCGGCTCGATCACCGTCGGCAAGCGAGCGGACCTGATCATCACCGACGGCTCACCGCTGCAGACGACGACTCAGATCAAAGGTGTCTTCGTAGGCGGACAGTCGTTTGCTCCCGAGAGCCGCCAGACGAGGCTCTACGAAAAGTACCGAGCAAGGCTGACGCCCAAGGAGTGACCTCCCCGTAGCCACCTTTGCCAGAAGGTGGGCAACAGAGATCAAGCGTCGCAGCCGCCAGACAGCGTGGGCAGTAGCTGTCTGGTTCAGTCGAGGGCGTGTGCAGGCCACCCACGTTCTGGCGAACGTGGCTACAGGGCGTGAATCCTCCTATCCCGAAGGGATTGCAGCCCTTCGCAAAAGACGTCCGAGGTCTCGGAAGACTTCGAACGTCTGGATGTCTTGTGGTTACTTCTTCGCATGGGCAGGGCACCCCGTTCTGGCGAACAGACGGCCTCTACTTCCCTGATTCAGAATCTGGCCGGCCGTGATTCCAGTTCAGTTCCCTGTTGACATTCTGACCAAGCCTGGCACAATCGACGTAGGGGTCGTTCGAGGATTCACTGTCTGATTGTCGCCTTTCGCTCCGCGAAAGGTCGGTCTTTGGCGGAGCGAAAGGCGACA
>JANOKO010000308.1:0-9255 GCA_031419335.1 Planctomycetota bacterium | reverse complement strand
GTCTTTCGTGCGGTGGGGTGGTGTTTGTCACTTCGAGGTGAGTGTCACTTCGATGAGAATTGGTAATGCAGCCGCAATGCCAAAACGGCGAAACGGTGTTCAGAAAACTTGACAGCGCAAGGTCGCGGCCCGCGCAAGCATTGACCGCGATGTGGCTTATGTCCACACAAAAAATCTGGCCTCAGCGTCAACTCGCTGAACACCCGCGCCAAGCCCCTGTGGCGTTTTCGCCACAGAAAAACCAAGGTTCCGGCCCCGTCGCTGGAACTCGTTCCGGCCACACCAGATGGGCCATGATGCCCCATCGCCACAACGTGGCGTACAGGCCACACAGGGCGGCAGGGGGCTGCGCCTCTCTCGCCGTCAGCCCGCAGAAGCGACCGAGCCGAGGCACCAGAACAGCCAACAGCCCGTTGAGGTTGTGTGTGCATTACGATTGTCGGCGATTTTTCCAAAATCGCCTGTGCCACGCGACAATCCTGAAGGAGGAATTGAGCGAGACCAGCTCTGTCGAAGTATGTCTTTTCGCGTTCGATCGTCGTTTCGCATGGCGTTCGTCGCACCAGCGATTTCGGGGAAATCGCCGACAATCCGGACGCAAGTGGAATCTAGAGCTTCGGTCCAATTCTTGGTCTTCGGCTGTTCAACTCCACTGAGCCCCGTAAACTATGGTGCGAGTGGATGCTATCTGTCCTCATTTCTCGGGAAGTTCACTCATCCCGGCGACGTGCGTCCACTGAGAGGATAGACCGACCATGTCAAACCGCTTGCAGGGTCCGCTGATTCAGTTGCAATCCTCTATTGGGGAGCGGACACGGCAGGAGGCTGACTACGCTGGCCGATTCCTGCAAGGCCCGAGCGAAACGGAACGGTCGCTGATCAGTGCCCTGCAGCAGACCAATGAACAGTACCAGACTTGGGTCCAATCGATCACCGACCACCAACAGCAAGTGACCGCGCAGATCAACGACACGGTCAACGATCAACGGACTGAGGCTCAAGGGTTGTATCAATCGGGGTTGGCCGAGATTGAGCGCGATCGGAACGCCGAAAGAGATGAGATCGAAGCCAAGCTGGAGGACAGTACCTGGGTCGCGACCTCTTTGTTGGACGACACAGCCGAGGACAGTCCGCGTCGACAATTCGAAAGGACGCAATTCTCCATACAGAAATCGCGGGAAGAGCTGACGACTTTGATGACAGGATTCAAGGCCGATTCTCAGGCTTTGATGGACGAGCGAGGGTGGAACCGCGAGCCCCATTTTGAGCCGACGCAGGCTCCGAGGCAAATCGACAAACTCACTGAGTCTGTGCAATCGATCCACGAACGCGGTCGGTCGGAATTGAGAATTGCACGCGGATTGTGGCTCCCGAAGCTGTTTCTGGGGTTTCGGTCGATTGTCGTCTTTCTCGTGCTGGTCGCGCTTGCCGGGGCCTTGTTCTTTCTGTTCATGCCGCCGCAGCAGTTGGGGATGGCCACGGGACGCGATACGCCCACGTGGTTTGGGATATCCGCAGGTGTCGGGGCGGGGGTGTCGCTGATCCTGACTGGCATCCTGTATGTCTTGGCCAATTCGAAGATGTCAGATGCCTTCTCGCAGTTGCAGGGAACTGTTTCGGAACTGGAGTGGACGTTCGGACGATGGTCGCTGTTCGCTGACAAGGAGCTCGTCGATGCCGAACAGGGGTTCCAAAAGAAACAGGAGCAATACGACCGCCAACGAGACCAAGCGCTGTCCCGATACCAAACAGCCCACCAGAATCGACTGTCTGAGATTGAATCTCAGAGAGCGAGCCAGACGATCGAAGCGAGACAGCGATTTGCCGATCAGAAAACGCTCCTCGACGCGAGCCGGGCCACTCAACTGGCAGCTCTCGACGCCCTTATCCAAAAACAGCGTGACGAAGGGGAGCAGCAGTTCCAGACCGTGCGTGGCCAGGCTCAGTCCAATCTCGATCAATGCCAGTCGGAACAGCGCCGCCAGCAGGCGACCGCCTGGGCGGCATTAAAGACCACATGGGAGCAGTCATTCCAGCAGGTGTCACAACAGATCAACACGCTGCAACAGGAGGCCCATACCGGGTCGCCGCCGTGGGACCGCCTCGAAGCGAGCGACTGGCATCCCGCCCATCAAGTACCGACAGGCTATACGATCGGTCAGCACCGCGTGCATCTGGATCAGTGGCCGGGGGCGGTGTCGAGCGACATGCGATTGGCACCGCGCACGACAGAGCTCATCGTCCCGGCCACGATGGAGTTTCCGGCTCTAGCATCGCTGCTCTTGAAGTGGAATGGACCACAGGGACGCACCGCCTCGGTGCAGGCTCTGCAGGTCGCGATGCTGCGGCTACTGACACAGATCCCCCCCGGCAAGATCCGCTTCACTCTGATTGACCCGGTGGGACTCGGCGAGAGCTTCGGCGGGTTCATGCACCTCGCCGATGTCGATGAGCTGTTGGTCACCAGCCGCATCTGGACCGAGGCGTCGCAGATCGAAGCCCGTCTGGCCGACCTCACCGAGCACATGGAGAATGTCTTACAGACTTATTTAAGAAACGAGTTCGCCACGATCGAGGATTATAATCACCACGCGGGCGAAGTCGCCGAGCCGTACCGGTTCCTGGTGATTAGTGATTATCCGGCCAAGTTCAGCGAGATCGCAGCCAGCCGCCTGCTCAGCATCATCACCAGTGGACCACGCTGCGGGGTCTATACGCTGATGTCGGTCGACATGGCCCGCGATCTGCCGCTGCAATTGCCACTGGAGACCGCAGCTGCCGCGATGTCGACGTACCACTGGACGCCCGAGGGGTTCCGCATTGTCGCCGGACTCTCCGAGTCCGGTGGAGCGAACTTCTCCGCAAGATCGAAGGGGATCGGCCCCGCCGGTTACGCACTCTCACCGGACTCGGAGAGTCCGACGACTTTGTCTCCCCTCACGTACTGGCCGGTGGAACTCACGCCGCCACCGGAACCCGAGCAGTTCACGCGGCTCGTGAAGCAGATGGCCGAAGCCTCGCGCGATGCCCGCCGTGTCGAGGTCGCCTTCGACCGCATTGCCCCCAAGCCCGAAGCCGTTTGGTCCAAGGACAGCCGCGCGGGGATCGACATCCCTCTGGGCCGGGCCGGGGCCACGAAGCTCCAGCACCTCAAGCTGGGGCAGGGCACGAGTCAGCACATGCTGGTCGCCGGGAAGACCGGTTCGGGGAAGTCGACGTTCCTGCACACGTTAATTGTCAACGTGGCCCTCTATTACAGTCCACAAGAAGTCAACTTCTATCTGATCGACTTTAAGAAAGGGGTCGAGTTCAAGGACTACGCCGCCCTCCAGTTGCCACATTGCCGAGTGGTCGCCATTGAGAGTGATCGCGAGTTCGGCGTCAGTGCCCTCCAGAATCTCGATGCCGTCCTGCAAGAACGCGGCGAGTTATTTCGTAAGCACGGGGTGCAGGACATTCGTGGGTTCCGCGATGCCAATCCGAATGTGGCACTCCCTCGACTGTTGTTAGTCATTGACGAATTCCAGGAATTCTTTGTCGAGGACGACAAGCTGGCCCAGACGGCCTCGCTGATGTTCGACCGGCTGGTCCGCCAAGGGCGAGCGTTCGGCATCCATGTGATCCTCGGTTCGCAGACGCTCGGCGGAGCGTATTCACTGGCCCGCAGCACCCTCGGTCAGGTCGCGATCCGCGTCGCCCTGCAATGTAGCGAGGCCGATGCCCATCTGATCCTCAGCGAAGAAAACACAGCTGCGAGATTGCTGACTCGGCCCGGGGAGGCGATCTACAACGACGCCAACGGTTTGATCGAGGGCAATCATCCGTTCCAGGTCGCCTGGCTCCCCGATAGCCAGCGCGAAGAACTCATCCGCCGCTTGGCCCACCAGTCGCGACAGGCGATGTACAAGCTCGACCCGATGATCGTCTTCGAGGGGAATATCCCGTCCGACCCGGCTCGCAATCCAGCGCTGACCCGGCTTATTGAAGGGATCAACGATGCTCCGACGAAGCGGATCACGCCCCGCATCTGGCTCGGTGATGCCGTCGAGATCAAGCAGCCGACCGAGCTCTCGTTCCCGCGTCAATCGGGCAGCCACTTGCTGTTGATTGGTCAAGATACGGAAGCCGCCCTCGGTCTGATGGGGACGGCGGTCGTCTCGCTGGCCGCGCAACGTGGGATAGGCTTCCAGCCTGTCATTCCTCATACAACTGACAAGGAGGCAGATGACCAGCTGGAAGTCTATCCCACGGCTTCCCTCCTCATCTTCGACGGCAGCCCGGTCGACTCCCCCGATGCCGATCTCTGGCGGCAGATCTCGAAAGCCGTCCCCGGCGTGCGCGTCGTCTCGCCGCGTCAGAGCCTGGAAGTCCTTCAGGAACTTACTGAAGAACTCCAGTCCCGCGACGCTGCTCGCGATGCGTCTTGCCCGCCGATCTTCGTGTTCGTCAGCCAGATCAGCCGGTTCCGCGACCTCCGCAAACCCGACGACGACTACAGCTTCGGCAGTAGTGGCAACGATGCCCCGGCTTCCGGTGGCAAGCTCTTCGCGGACCTCATTGCCAATGGTCCGGAGAACGGCATCCACACAATCATCTGGTGCGACTCATACAACAATCTGGAGCGGTGGGTCAGCCGGCAATCGCTGCGCGAGCTGGAGCGACGTGTGCTGTTCCAGATGAACGCCACTGATTCGAGTAATTTGATTGATTCGCCGATTGCCAGCCGATTGGGCACACACCGAGCACTGTTGCACTTCCAGGAGAGCGGGGCCATCGAGAAGTTTCGGCCCTATGGTCTGCCCCACCCGTCGTGGCTTGACTGGGCGGCAGGTTGTTTGCAGAAACGCGGTCCGTTGGACGAGGCGACCGACCTGGATGGGTTCATGGTCACGTAGCCGGACCGAGTTGCCGCGTGGTCCGCAGAGGATCAACTGCGGGCATCCTGGATACATGCCAGCCGAAGAGGGAACTACGGCTTCACCCCCCAGTACAGCGTACAAATGCCGAATGTGAACGGTCGCCAAGTGACCTGCGTCAGGCCGCACTCGGTCAGTTCCTGGGCAAATAGATCTCCGCTTGGAAACTGGAGTACCGATGCGGGCAGATAATGATAGGCGGATTGTTCGCTCTTCGAGAACCATTGACCAAGCTTGGGCAGCACTTGGCGAAAGTAGAACAGGTACAGCTTCCCGATCAGGCTGTTGGTCGGGCGAGAAAACTCCAGGATCGCCACCCGGCCCCGGGGCTGGCAAACGCGGATCATCTCTCGCACACCCGCTTTGTAGTCAGTGACGTTACGAATACCGAAGGCGACCGAGACGATCTGATACGTGTCGGATGGCAGGGGGAGCTGGAGCGTGTCTGCCTCCAGGAAAGTCAGTGGGGCGGAGGAATCGTCGGGGCGGGCCTGGGTGCCTTTGCGGCGGGCGCGGTCCAGCATTTCGCGGGTGAAGTCCGTGCCAGTGACGGGAACCTTGTGCCCAGCCGCATGCCAGTAGGCGATCGCCAGATCGCCGGTGCCAGTACAGACATCCAAGATGGGGTCTGGACCTCGCGGAGGCACCAACTCGACGGTCTTCTGACGCCACCAGATGTCGATGCCGAGCGACAAAAAGTGATTCAGAAAGTCATACCAACCCGCGATCGCACCGAACATCTGGCGAATGCGCTGACCGGATTTGTCCACAGAGTCCACAGACATCAAACACATCTCATCCCAAGGAAACCGAAAGCACCGTGGCCCCCGAAAGAACCGTAGCCCGTCGGGAATTGTAACCGGACGCGAGGTATCGTAACGGACTGCCGGATGAGGTTCAGCATCCCACCAGGTCAGCCAGCCGCCACGTCCCGAACCCGCATCGGCCTAACGCTGGACTGGCAGTGGCGTTTGGAAGGATTCCCGTCCCTCTCAGGTCTGTTGTCCCCCGTCCTTCCTCGCTGCTGTGTGCCAGTACATGTTTGGACAGCGTGGATGAAAGAGGCCGACGCTGTTCCAGGGCTGAATGAGGAGCCTGGCGCTACGAACCCAGGCTTCAATCGATTCGCAGCCCTGCCGAAACGTGGCTTCGAGAACCTCGACAACGGAAATGAACTGCTCGTCGTCAGCGAGCAAAAACGCTTCCTGAGAACCGCTGGCTCGACGGGTCTCGAATGTTGTCGCAGCGGCGAAGTAGAGCATACTGACAGCGTGCATCAGTCGGGGGTCGCGCCCCATCGCTTGGTAGGCCAGAGCGACGAATTGGTCGATCAGCGTAATCTCCTGCTTCAGGCGTTGTGAGTACCGCTCCAGTTCTGCGGCCCGTTTCGCCGGAGAGTCTGGTACACACAGGATCGCGGCGAGGCACTCCACCCCCAGCAACGACTGCGCGATTCCGGTGCTGTAGAACGGGTCAATGAAACCGGCCGTGTGTGGTAACAAGGCCCAATGGGCTCCAGCGGCCTGTGAGACCAGTCGTTGCAGTCGGCTCGATCTCGCGACGGGGTTGTGAGTGGTGAACGGCAAGGCTGGCCGGGCGTGTTGCAACTGCTCCGCGATGGAGGGATAGCGGGACAGCAAGTGTTGCCACTCCTCTTCCGGGGACAGATTTGCGGGAATCGGATATCGGCGAGTGTCCAACGACCAACCGACACTGGTGATTTCATTGTCGAATCGCAGCATCCACATCCAGCCACCATCAATGATGTGGTGCAGCGCCGCTTGATCGCAGGGGTAGGGATGGTCCGAACAATGGAAGCCTGACTGGTGGAGCAGTTCGCCCCACTCGCGGACTCCGTGGAAATGGCCGAACAGGGATCGGGAGTGAGTCGCGAGACTCGCCACATCAGACGAGAGACCCAGCGTGCGGACCACGGCCGAGTCTCCACCGGTGCCATCGACGAGAAACCGGGCCTCGATCCGTGAAGTCACTCCCTGCCGCTGACAGTCGAGTCTCCAGGTCGAGCCCTCTTCGATCGATTCCACAGTGGTTTCTTCCCACAGTGTCCCTCCAGATTCGACGAAAAGCCGGGCGATGAAAGCATCGACATCTGCGCGATACCAGTGCGTATCACCGACCTCGTCATGGGCGCTGGCTGCCACCAGCAACTCGCGCTCGTGATTCGGACCCGGAGTAAACCGTTCTCCCTCGCGGTGGTGAAAGTAGCTGAAACCGCGCTTAAGTCCCCGCGAGATGAGTGGGTGATCGCGGCACCAACTGCCATAGCGACTCAGAGATTTGAGCTGCGGCAGGTCGTACTCCTGACACAGCGACTCCAGAATGAAGTCTGCCGCCGGTGTCGAGGACTCGCCAATCGCGAATCGCGGATGCTTCTGGCGATCGACGACGAGAACGTTTAGTCCGCGTTTTCTCAACAGCAACCCGAGCAGGCTGCCCGCGAAACCGGCACCGAGAATGGCGACATCGAATGGCTGAGTCATGTTCGTAGTTTACCGGGCGAAGGCGAATTGCTCTAATCCCGCGCTGCCCCTTGAGTATCACTTCGTCGTGAATCTCTGCCGACTTGTGTGACACTCACACCCGGAAGTTTGGCGGAAGCCCCGGATCGCAGTGAACTCTAAAGGCATTAGCCCGTCGTTCTCATCACATCTAAACTCCCAGAGCGGTTCCCCGTGTCGGATCGACGGCCCCCTGAAATCACCACATCAATGGCTGAAGCGATCCGCGCCGGGCTGGCGTTGATCGCGGTGGTTCTGCTGGCGCGGGCCAACGTCGGTGTTCTGACGAGATCGCCAGCGGTCTGGGTCGCCCTGCCGGTCTGTGGACTCACTTGGGCGGCTGCGGCGTGGGCAGCGCGTTGGTCCCCCGTACCGGGTGACTCGCGACTGAGCATGTGGCGAGACTGCGTGACCCCGGCGTTGATCTCAGTGGTGATGGCGGGGCCAGGCGGGTCGGGCTCGCTTACGATGGCCATCGGTTTTGTCGTGTGCGGATCGATGGTGGTGGGATTTGCTTCGGTGAGTGGCCGTACCAATCTCGGGGAGCCCATGCGAGTTCGGGCGGAGAAAGATGCGGTCGAGCCATTCGAATTAACGCCGGGTGTTGTTGAATCCCCGGAGTCCCGTCACCCGCTCCCGACCTTACAGTCGGACACACTCCAGACTCCTCTTCCCATCGTGGCCAGCGTTCAAACGGAGGCTCCGCCAGTGGTTGTGCCAATGGAGGAATTCCGTGAAGAATCCGTCGCAGAATCCTCTCCGGCCGAGACTTGGACGCGCAGGGAAATCGAGGGCGAAGTGTCGATTGAGGCGGTCGTTCTGGCTCGTTTTGCTGAGGGTTCGAAACTGTCTGTGGTCCACTTGCCGTTCGTCCCACCCCTCCCCGCTGTCCCACAGATGGAGTGCGAGCCGCTCGATTCCGGCAGCGATTTGTTGATCCAACCCGACGCCGTTTACCGGCATGGTGCCCGGCTGAGTGTCACACGCCAGTCGGCTGGTGCGGCGGAAACGGTGCCAATTGGCGTCGTGGTCTACACGAGTGCCGAAGAAGAGATAGAATTGTGACTGCACCGCCGCTCCGGCCCGTTCCTCTGGGAACGAGTCCGGTGCCGCGTGCGGTCCGAAACCTTGCCTGGTGAACTCATGCCCGTCTACGTTTACGAAATCATTCAGCCCGACGAATCCGCCGGTCCGACGTTCGAGGTGGTACAGCGGATTTCAGAGCAGCCGTGGACTGTCCATCCCGACACTGGCGAGCCGATTCGCCGCGTGATCCAGGCCCCCTTCATCGGCGGAGCCTGGACCGAAGCCTCGATGGGAAAACGGGTGAAGGACGAGAAGAAACTTGGTCAGCAAGGGTTCACGAAGTACGTCAAGGCAGGGGACGGCATCTACGAAAAACGCTGCGGGAAAGGGCCCGACATTATCTCGAAGGACAGCCAGACTGATGCGGGGAGCTTCGGGCATTTGGATTAAGGAGAGCTGTCTCTTCGGCGATCCATTCGTTCATCAAGTCTGGAGTGACGGCTTGTTCACTTGAACATCCTTCCCCTGCGACGCAGAATCCCGGTCCAACATCACTGACCCTTCAGGAGCCAATGGAGCGTGTTGCGTCTGGGCGTACTGGGAAACTCCGAGAGCTGGTATGTCGCTGATCTCCAGCGAGCGGCTCAGTCACGCGGTCATGTGTGTGAGCGGATTGATTTTTCTCGGCTCGTCGGAGGTGCGGGGGGATCGCTCTTGCTGGCCCGACATGGTCTTGAGGATCTCTTGCAATACGATGCGGTGCTGGTCCGCACGATGCCGCCGGGGTCGCTCGA
>JANOKO010000307.1:0-8434 GCA_031419335.1 Planctomycetota bacterium | reverse complement strand
ATGAATCACTCATGGGCAACTACAATGCACAAAGATAAGGAGTATCAATCGATCCTGTCGCCTGAGAATGGCAATCCTGACTGGCGTAGGAGTAACGCGGTATTGAAGGGCATCCTGCTTTATTGCGCGACAAACATTATTGTATTGTCAGGAGTATATTGTGGTGTCGAGTTCATTCCTCAATGCTGGAATCACCCAGACTCGACGGGAGTGCACGAAGAAACGACAAGTGGATATTTTGCTGCATGGGATGGCGTGTGGTATCGGAGAATCCTTGAGAATGGATACTCTTTTGACATTCACGATCGCTCTTCTGTCGCATTCTTGCCCTTATACCCCTCGTCCTGCTGGATTGTCCAAGGCTTGACGGGAGTCCATGTCGAACACGCAATGTTGATTACGTCTCACTTGTATCTGTTAGCGTCGTTCATCATTTTTGTAGTGTATACAAGCGACCTTGACAAAGGCATGACAGCAGACGCTCATAGCAACGCATTGCTCGCACTCGGACTCATCCCATCCACTTTCTACATGCGGATGAGTTACACGGAGTCGTCGTTTCTGTTCGTGGCGTTGCTGGCGATGTATGGGATGCAGCGGAACTGGCGTCATGTGTGGATTGCGGTGGTGGTGGGGTTGGCAACGGCGAGTCGGACGGTGGGGGTGAGCTTACTGTTGCCTTTTGCGTGGCACTTGTGGTGCGAGGATCGGAACCTGTGGCGATTCACGAAGCGGGCGGTCTGTTTGTTGCCACTGGGGTGTTGGGGATTGGTGGGGTATATTATTTTTCAGTGGCTGGCATTTGGTGAGCCGTTCGCTTTTGTGAAGACGCAGGCCCACTGGCAGGAGTGGAACGTGCCCCAGGAGTGGTGGCGCGTGGTCTGGGCGCATTTGACGCTGGAACCGTTCTGGCATGTTTATAATTCCGACTGCCCGTGTTATTGGGGGAATGATCCGCCACGGACGATGCCGTTGCTGAGCATGCAGTTCTTTAGCCCGATCATCATGCTGTTCACATGGTTCGCGATTGGATTCGGTGCGTTCCGGAAGTGGATCACAGTCCGCGAGGGCTTGCTGAGCCTGGGGCTGCTGGCGATTCCCTATTTCACGCATTCGTATCGCTGTTGTAGTGCCTCCGATGCGCGTTATGCATCCGTTGTGTTTCCGTTCTACATCGTGCTGGGACATTGGCTCAGCCGCTGTCCGCCCGCGATGAGTTCACTGATCTACGCGGTGTTTGCCGTCTACCTGGGGATTTGTTCCGCGATGTTTGTGTCTTGGTACTGGTTCTATTAGCGGCACGAGGGACGGACAGCGTACGATGAGTGTTCCACGGGTCAGCCAGCGGGGAGTTTCTCATGAGAGTGAACGGGATTGCCTCCGGGCGAACGGAAACTGAATCGCGCTCTGTTGGGCGCTGGGAGGCTGGAACCTCGACACTGCCTGGGGATTATGAGGCGAACGAACACCGACCGTTTCTCTCGGTGATCGCCCCCTGTTTCAACGAGTCGGCGGTCCTCCCGGAGTTTCACCGGAGAGTACGAGCTGTTTGCGAATCGATTGGGAAGACCTACGAGATCGTGTTGGTCAACGATGGTTCTCGGGATGCCACTTGGGCCGTGATGTCGAAGCTCGCTGAGGAACATCCGGAGATTGTGGCTGTGAACCTGGCCAGAAACTTCGGGCAGGAGAAAGCTCTGGCAGCGGGACTGGCCGTCTGCCAGGGGGACATGGTGCTGATCCTCGACGCGGACCTGCAAGACCCGCCGGAACTGCTTTCAGAAATGCTGGAACTGATGGAAGACGGAGCGGATGTCGTCTATGGTCAGCGGCGTTCTCGCGCGGGAGACTCGTGGTTCAAGCAGGTCACGGCTTCGATGTTCTACCGGTTCATGGAGCAGATCAGTGAGATTCCGATCCCCCGAGACACCGGATTTTTCCGCCTACTTCGTCGACGAGTCGTCGATGTCCTGCTGCAACTTCCAGAGCAATCTCGTTATCTGAGAGGGCTTGTGAGTTGGGTTGGATATCGGCAAGTTCCGCTCATGTTTGCTCGTGAAGCTCGGCTCGTCGGAGAATCGCACTGGCCGCTGCGAAGGATGGTGTCTTTGGCGCTAGATGCGATGACTGGGTTCTCGACGCGACCGCTCAGGTTGGCGGGATGGCTGGCAGCTGGAGTGATGGTTCTCTCGACCATGACATTCGTGGGATGGCTGGCAGCGTGGGCGATCCAAGGTCAGCCGAATCTGGTGCTGGCTGTGATCTGGATTATCGGCGGGCTGGCCGCTAGTCAACTGGCAGTGCTGTTCATCCTGGGAGAATATCTTGGTCGCATCGGCGAACAGGTTCGTAACCGTCCGCTCTATGTGATTGAGTCCGTGGTCTCGTCGAGTAGCTTCATGTCCGCTGAGAGCCGAGTGATGTCATGAGGTCCAAGCGAACAGCGGGGTTTACACTGGTCGAGTTGCTGGTCGCGATGGCCATTATCTCGGTAATGATGGCTTTATTGTTACCGGCTGTGCAGTCCGCACGCGAGGCGGCTCGACGTACGCAGTGTCGAAATCATCTCAAGCAGCTATCGCTGGCCATTCACAACTACTTGGATAGCCACAACACACTCCCGATCAACACCTCGTTTAACACTTCGATGAATGCCGATACACCGAGCCGGAGTTGGCTGCAAGGAATCTTGCCATTCATCGAGCGAAGCGATCTTGGGAATCGGATTATTCCGGGTGGGACGCTTCAGCAGAACAAAGCGGTGGCGGAACAGATTGTCGCAGCCTTTATTTGTCCGACCGATACTAGTTTGGGACGGGCCGCCATTCGAGCTGACGTTCCCTCGGACTGGGAGCTGGGCCTCACGAATTACAAGAGCTGCGCTGGCGACAACTGGGGCTGGGGAATCTATCCTCGCCCCTCCAGCGGCGGGCGTTTCCAAGGCAGCCTCGAGGGGCAACGAGAGGGAAATGGGGCCATTTGTGCTGGGAGAAGCTGGCCTGTAGTAACCCGCCTGAGAGACTTTTTGGATGGAACCTCGTCGACATTTGTCATTGGCGAATCGATTGTCGAGTCCACTCGTTGGAGCGCATGGTTTCACTCCAACCATGCGTCTGCGACCTGTGCGATCCCATTCAACTTTGGGCGAATTCACAACAACCAAGACGATTGGGAAAACAACAACGGCTTCATGAGCCGCCACATCGGAGGCGGACACTTTGCATTGGCTGATGGCAGCGTAAGATTCGTCTCCGAAAACATTGATATCTTCACCTACTGGTCACTCGCCACCCTCCAAAGCCGAGAAATCGTCGGCGAGTTCTGACTTAGAGCCTATCCGAGAACCCCTGCCGTTCGCCATGCGGTGACCAGGATCTCTCGGCGGGCGGCGAAACTCTCACGAGTTCCGCTACGGGAGATGTTTTGTGGCCGCTCGCCTTGCAGCGAGCGAGAGGCCCAATCTCAGCTCTAGATAATTCCACTATTGCTTGAGTGCCTGTGTTGTCTCATGGACACCTCGTCCGCTCGCTCGGACCTAGGGGTCCAAGCTACGCAGGCGTACACCCAATTGTGGAATGCCTTACTCAATCGGCGCACTGCGGGGGTAGGAACCGAGGACTGACAGCCGGACGGCTTTCTTCTCCAGGGCGGCGATGGCTTTGGCGACGGTGGCATCCTTCTTGTGTCCCTCGAAATCGAGGAAGAACAAGTAGCCGGTCTCGGGGCCTCGCAGCGGGAATGACTCGATCCAGGTCAGGTTCACCTTGAAAGTCTTGAACGACTGCAAGGCGTCGCTCAGGGCACCCGGTGCGTGCGGAATTTGCAACAGCACAGCAGTGCGGTCCTTGCGAGTCGGGACGGTTTCTTCGTCGCCGATGATCGCGAACCGGGTCACGTTGTGCGGGTTGTCTTCGATGCACTCCGCCACCACTTGCAGGTCGTACTGCACAGCGGCCTGTTTCCCGGCGACGGCAGCAGCCCCCGGTTTGTCGCGAGCGAGTTGTGCGGCGGTCGAGGTGCTGGTGACCTCGATCGTGCGAGCGCGGGGCATGTTGCGGGAGAGCCAGTCGCGGCACTGGGACAGAGCCTGCGGCTTGCTGTAGATCTCGGTGATCTCACTACGGGCCGAGCGGGACAGCAGGTTGTGATGTACAGCCAACTGGACTTCACCGCAGATCCGGAGCGGGAGCCGGGTGAACATGTCGAGCGTGTCGACGATCCGTCCATCGGTGCTGTTCTCGATCGGGACCACACCGTAATCGGCGTGACCGCGATTGACCTCTTCGAAAACCGAGGCGATCGTGTTGACCGGAACGAGGTCGGCACTCTTCCCAAAGTGTTCGATGGCGGCCAGATGCGAGAAACTGAACGGCGGCCCCAGGTACGCAGCTCGGACGATTTTCACGCGGCTGCGGGAAGCGCTGAGGACTTCTCGGAAGATCGAACGGAGTGTTTGATTCGGGATTGTCCCGCCGCTTTCGGCTTCGATTCGCTCCCAGAGTTCCTGGTCGCCGTTCGGGTCGAACCAGACCGAATGGCGGTCCTTGAGCTCGGTCAGTTGCTCGACCGTCAACTCCATCCGCTTATTCAGCAGTTGAACGAGATCCTTATCGATCGTCCGCAGTTGGGATTCGGTCGATGCCGCTGACTTTTTGCGGACAACTGTTTTCGGAGAGGCTTTCGCTGGAGCGGGTTTGCGCACGCTAACGGGTTTTTTCGGGGGGGCCGCTTTCTTGACCTTGCCCACCTTGTGCTTGGTGGGTGGAACCCGCTTGACGATCTTCTTAGCCATGGGAGCTTTCCAGCGAAATCAGGTTCGGGGACTCCCTTCCACCCGTTCAAATCACGAAAACACTGCGAGGGTCTGTGGTTCCATTCCCACAAGCCCAAAGGAGGTCGGCCTGAGATTGGATCCAATTCAGTCCACCTTCGTGAACAGAACTCTAAACAAGGGAACCACTTACGGCATCACCGAGTACTCGCAAATCGAAATCTGCGTGTAGCTGAGAGAATGCACAACAGGGCGAAAACGGTTTGTACAGGCGTCAGATAAGTCATGTCAAGCCGCTGGAGCAGTCGCCCAGCCGTCTCACAAGCCCCGCATCTCAACTCCCCGCACAGTTTACCAAATCTCGGAGTCTCAGACATCGAATACGACACAATCTATCCACTACATATGCCTTATAGCGATTCAAAAGCACAACGACCGCAGTCACATCAACGGTAGTTCATGTTGAGGCATGCAGAGTTTATGGGGGACCGCCGACCTTTTAGTACGTCCCATGCGAGCAGCAGCAGTACCCGTACGCCTGCCACTCGCGATGTTTCTTTCATCCCGAACACCTGTTAATCCGCTTCGCCAACACCGGCGAACGACTCTCTTCCATTGCCTTCGCATCGCCCTCACTTCATCAATCCCAGTGCCCCACTCCCCCGCCGAGGTCGATCATTATGTTCCATAGAATTCTCTGATTGACGTGTGCTGGCCGATCCGCCGAACCCAATTGGCTGACATGCTCCTCGGTCCCCCACAGTGGCAGGGACTGTGTCGCATCAACAACACCAGTCTTGTAAAATCTCCTGTGCGAGACCACATGCCCAAACACCGGCAGGGCACGAAGTGGATCAGACCGCCTTCGCGATGCATCGCTAATCAGACATTCACTCGTCAGGAATCATCCATGCCAGCCACCATTAACCTCATTTTGGCAGCCATGTTTGTGGTCCTTAGTCCCCTGTCGGGGCTCTCGCTGGGTGAAGATAAGGTCGTGCCCGAACAGATCGGCCTGTGGAATGGTCGAGCTGCTCTCGGAGATGGAAATGTGCAAGAGACGGAAGTCTTCATCACCGTCTACCACCCGGCGAAGGCCAACGGCACAGCGGTCGTGATCTGCCCCGGGGGTGGATACGGTGGCCTCGCCATCCAACCCGAAGGACACGGCATCGCGGCTTGGCTCAACAAGCACGGCGTGACAGGGGTGGTCTTGGAGTACCGAATGCCAGCGGGGAGGCATGCTGTTCCACTGCTCGATGCTCAGCGTGCGATCCGTACAGTGCGGGCCAATGCCAAGGCTTGGAACATCGATCCCGCTCGCATCGGCATCATCGGTTTCTCAGCCGGAGGCCATCTCGCCTCCACAGCCGCCACGCACTTCGATGCGGGGAAGCCCGAAGCGACCGACCGCGTGGATCGAGTCAGTTGTCGTCCAGACTTTGCGATTCTGGTGTATCCGGTCATCTCGATGGGCGAGACCACTCACGGCGGCTCACGGAAGAATCTGCTGGGGAATGATCCCACGCCGGAACTGGTCAAGCTGTACTCGAATGAGAAGCAAGTCACGGATCAAACGCCTCCCACGTTTCTCGCACACCCACTGGACGACCAAGTGGTCGTGCCCGCGAACAGTCAATCATTTTACGCTGCTTTGCAGGCACATCAGGTGCCGAGCCAATACCTCGAACTGGCCTCTGGTGGCCACGGACTGAATGGATACAAGGGGCCGATGTGGGATGCCTGGCAAACCCAGTCCCTGGCGTGGCTCGTTGAGATGAAGCTGTTGCCAGTGGCGGGGATGAAATGATCCGCCCCCCCCAGCCTTTCACGTCGGACTGGGACTGGATCGCATCCGCTGACCTCTCCGTCAGATGGTGAGAAAGGCACATCACCCGTGTGGAGAAAATCAGCTTCACATGGCATTACGGAAAGGTCTGGCAGATCCCGTAGGTTTCGCCGCGTACGCCCAAGGCCCCGAGATTTCGCGTACGGGGCCAACGGGCGGCGGATTGGACGGTTGGCCAATCGGAACGACCGGACTGCCCTGATGCGAAACGGTGGCGTTCGTCGACAACGGTTTCGAAGACCTCACGATTGTGCGAGAAGACTGGCCCGACGACGATTTTGAGAATTTTCCGGAAATCTCACCGCCACCGCCGTCCAAAATTTTGTAGATCAATAATAGAGGGGGACACAAATGACACCGTGGGCCAGGAGTCGCTCGGACATGGCGTCCGAACGATTTCGAAATCTTTCCGGATTCTTTGTCGCCCACTTGGGCAAAAAAAGGGAAGCCTAACAATAGGGGGACTCGCTTTGGTCGCGACGCAACCCGATCCACAACGCGAACGCCGAGGCAACAATTTCGAGAATCTTCCCGGATTTTTTCGACACCCCCCACCTGTCGTTGGTAGCTCCATAATAGGGGAGCATCGAAAGGCATTCGTTGGACGAGTGATTCACCAGGGAGCGTTTGCTCGTTTCGAGAATCTCGGAATCTTTCCGAATTCCGCCACCCAACTGAGGCTCGGCACGAAAGCCTAACAGTAGAGGGACTCGTTTCGTGTCACTCGTGCCTTCGGAATGAATGTTGTCGATGCAACGATTTCGAGATTCTTCCCGGATTTCTTGGCCACCCCCCACCTCTCGCCGGTAGCTCCATAATAGGGGGACATCGAAATGCACTCGTGCAGGCAGGGAGTGTCGTCCGCAACATTCCTCAAAAATCCTCCGCCGCCCTACCTCGAAAATCGGTAGATCAATAATAGGGGGACACGCCAATGACATTCGCTCGTTCCCGGTAGCTCGATTCCCTGTATCCACCAACACACATCGGCCAAGGTCCTGTTGTGCCCGGCCCCAGCTTCGTTTCCCTTGGAGGAACCTGATTTGACTGCTTCCACCCTCGAACCTGCCGCTTCCACTGCGCCGGATGACGCCGCAGTTCGCGTCGGCAAGTTCCTATTCACCATTGCTCAATCTGACAAACCGCCCAATGACGACGTTCGTGTCCGTGCGCTGACAGCCTGGCTGCGGGCGACTTGGGAGTCTGACCAACGAGAGGAGGCCCGCGTTGACGCTTGCATTACCGCCTGACACCGTTCAGTTCTACAACGATGGGCCAGACTTCCCCAAGACGCCGCTCCAGATGGAAGCGGAGCGGGCTTACCGGTTTGGGTTCATGGCAGCGTCCGCTGCGACCGCCCGCTGGCGATCGCCGGATGAGGCGTTCATCGAGTCGCTCCGGCGAAGCCGCAAGGACATGCGGCGGCGGGCTGAGGTCCTCGTCCCCTCGTCGCAGCTGTACGGCAATCCGGACATGGACAGCGACCAGATCGTGTACCGCTCTGGTCACGATGTGAATGCCGCCAGCGCTCGCGGCAAGCACCAGGCGGTCGAGATCGCCTGCCAATGCTGGGATGCCATGGAGGATGAGGGCTATCCCACCGAACAGCTCGGCCCCTTGGTCATGCATCCATGGGTCGCCGAGATCCGGAAATGGGCCCAGGAGACCATCGATCCCAATCGTTTGATCCCGCCTCCTCGACCCGAGGAGTGTATTCCCGAAGCCAACCGTCTGCGTCTGGATCAGCTGCGGACGGCCCTCGATGAAGAGTCCCAGCTGATCCTACCCACATCCGCTCGAAGCGTGAGGCAACT